>JANYKP010000166.1 GCA_025358195.1 Cyclobacteriaceae bacterium | reverse complement strand
GTCTATTTTTCGCATATACATCGGATTTAGAAGTCAAGATGGCATTTTCCCTTTTTAAAGTTAGGCAAAATTCCCTAGGCCTCAAGCCTTCGTTTTCACTTTCGTCCAGGCCTTAATCTGCCAAAATACTTTCCCGGTAGTGATGTGATTTCCTTTCACATCATGAATTTTTATTTCGCATGGCACGATCACTGCCTCCTGGGTTTTCAATGGCAAAATAATTTGTTGTTGAAACCATTCATCCGAAGTCGTGAACTCAGCAAGAGCGTCCATCTTACCTTGGTAGTGATAATCCATTTCAATACGCTGCATGATCAGCCGGTATTCTTTTATATCGAGTCGTGACAGCAATAAAAACCCTGTAGTAAATTCTGAAATAGTAGCGAGCGCACAGGCATGCAGACCCCGGATATGATTAAAATTACATTTCCTGTACGGAATAAGCGCCTTCAACACATTGTCACCGATTTCCACCACCTGAAACTTGTGGGGGCGGTTAAAAGGGACCATCCGGTACAGGGATTGGTTAAGTACCCAGCGCCAGAACGCTGAGTGCTTGGCTTTTTCAATTATCTTGGCGGGATCAAGCATGGGGAAGGGGTTAATGTGTTAAGGTGTTGATGTGTTAAAGTGTTGATGTGCTGAGTGGGGTAATTTAAGTATGGAAGTTAGATAAATTTTGACTGTGTTATGAGGAAGAAAGTGATCGTGCTGGGTGCGGGACTAGTAGGTAAGGCGATGGCCATTGACCTTGCCAAAACTTGCGACGTCACATCGGTAGATATAAATGAAGAATCGCAGAAGGAATTGACAACGATTGGTATTGCAATTCGGCAAATTGATTTCACTGATCTGCAGGCATTGAACTCCATCGTCAAGCCGTTTGATTTGGTGGTAGGGGCCGTGCCAGGATTTATGGGATTCCAAACGGTCCGGGCAGTGATTGAAGCAGGAAAAAACATGGTGGACATTTCATTTTTCCCGGAAGACCCTTTCGACCTGGACGCATTGGCAAAAAGCAAGAACGTGACTATTGTAACGGATTGTGGTGTAGCACCAGGTATGGGTAACATTATTCTAGGACACCACAATCAAACGATGAAGATCACTTCCAGTGAATGTCTTGTAGGGGGTTTGCCGGTCGTTCGTGAATGGCCGTATGAGTATAAGGCTGTTTTTTCTCCCATTGATGTCATCGAAGAATACATTCGGCCGGCCCGCTACGTGCAGAACAGCAAAGTTGTGATTAAAGAGGCGTTGTCCGATCCTGAATTAATTCATTTCGATGGGGTTGGAACATTGGAATCCTGGAACTCGGATGGCTTGCGGTCATTAATTAAAACCATGCCGCATATTCCAAACATGATTGAAAAAACCTTGCGTTATCCTGGTTGCATTGAATACCTGCGCGTGCTGCGGGAGACAGGATTCTTCTCCTATGAGGAAATGGACATTGGGGGTAACAAAGTCCGACCGATCGATGTGACCGCCAAATTGTTATTTCCAAAATGGAAACTCAAGCCTGGTGAAGAAGAATTCACGGTCATGCGAATTCGAATTAGCGGAACTGAAAACAACCAGCAAAAAACATACGAATACAATTTGCTCGACCGGACCGACAAGACTACCGGGACTTTATCCATGGCGCGCACAACCGGCTACACATGTACCGCAGTCGCACACCTGGTGCTGGACGGATCGTATTCCCGTAAAGGAATATCGCCACCTGAGTTCCTCGGCGAAAACGAGACGAATTTCAAATTCATTATGGATTATCTGGAAGGGCGGGGCGTGAAATACAAACAAGCGGTACATTAGCATCGTCTTCAAATGATGTCTGTATTGCAAGCATATTTGAAGGTTTAACATTCGGCGGTTTAGAAATGACAGAACAGTCTGACGATAGGATCACGATTAGCAATGAAGAGGTCAATCAGCTTCCCTTAGGGGCCTTCGAGGGAGAAGTCATTGTTCTCTCCGATCCTAATAGTCTAACCGATATTTTTGAAGAAATTAACAGTCATCATTATGTTGGTTTTGATACCGAGACAAAGCCAGTCTTCGTCCGGGGTCATCACAATAAAGTGGCCATACTTCAGATTGCGCTGCCGGAAAAAGTCTTTCTCATCCGGCTAATGGCCACCGGGATCACACCGGAAATTGTCCGGTTTTTGCAAAGCGAGATAATTCTGAAGGCAGGGGTAGCCATACGTGATGATATTAAAGCATTACAACTTTTGAAACGATTCAAGCCGGCGGGATTCGTGGAGCTGGCCCACCTTGCAAAAGAAGCGGGCCTGGAGGTAGAGAGTGTTAAAAAATTGGCGGCCTTGTTGCTGGGCTTTCGCATTTCCAAAAGCGCCCAGACCAGCAATTGGGAAGCGGAGCAACTCAATGAAAAGCAAATCAGTTATGCGGCTACCGATGCGTGGGTGTGCCTGGAGGTCTACAGAAAATTAAAGACTACCCTGAAGTAGTTTGAGTAGTTGGCAAGTTTCTCTTTAACGTACTTCTAGCAAGCACAGCACTGATAATCATAAAGACTGCCCCCAGCAACATGGCGGCACCCGGAAAATAAATATCCCCTTCGGGCCTCGTGAAGAACGCGAATAAGTTATTCATCAAGGGTGGACCAAAAATGGATGTGACACTCATCAGGCTTGTAAATCCTCCCTGTAATTCGCCTTGCGCGTTGGGTGGCACGATCCCCGACATAATTCCCTGCAACGCGGGGCCAGCGATTCCACCCAGGCAATACACGACCGTAAAAGCATACATCATCCATCCCTGTGTGGCAAAGGCATAGAGTAAAAGACCGGTTGCATACAGGCCGAGTCCTATGTAAACACTTCGCTGCTGGCCCAGCTTGGGAATGATCTTTCTGATCAAGACCCCTTGAACCAGGGCGAATACAAATCCCACGACAGCCAATGATATGCCAATGGAGCCGGGGGTCCATTTGAATTTTTCAATTGTATAATACGACCAATTGCTTTGAACGGCATGAGCTGCCAGGTAAACAAATGTCAGTGCCAACAAGAGTCCGGCGATGATGGGATACTTCCACAAAGTCAATAACGTGCCTACCGGGTTGGCACGTTTCCATTCAAATGGTCTTCTGTTTTCAGGCTTGAGTGATTCTGGTAATATGAAATATCCGTAAAGCCAGTTTAACAAGGTCAGAATCCCAGCCGCCATAAACGGTACCCGGGGCCCATAATTACCCAACAATCCACCGATTATGGGTCCGATGATGAAACCCAAACCAAAGGCGGCCCCGATAATTCCGAAATTCTGTGCCCGGTTTTCATTGGTGCTGATGTCGGCAATATAGGCGCCTGCCGTTGTAAAACTCGCTCCCATCACGCCGGCAACAATACGTCCCAGAAAAAGCCAACCGATTGATGGTGCGAGGACTACTAAAAGGTAGTCCACACCAAAACCAAACAAAGACGCAAGTAAAACAGGCCGCCTGCCATATCGATCACTCAATCCACCCATAATAGGTGCACAAAAAAATTGAGTGATGGCGTACGATGCTATCAACCAACCTCCATACGTTGCCGCCAGACTAATCGAGGTGCCCGGACCAATGAACTCCTGCAAGAGTTTAGGTATCACCGGTATTATGATCCCGAAGCCTGTTACATCAATGAGAAGTGTGACAAAGATGAAGCCGAGGGCGGGTTTGGATTTCGACATACACAAGTTTTGCTAACAAATTAACAATTGTATAGGGACAAATGGTAATCACAAACCTGTAATCGGTAATCGGTAACTGGGTACAGATTACCAATTACCGTGTCAATTACCGGATTTAACAAAAACCGGCAATTGAATATGAGAGGCCCGTAAGGAAGAGCGATAGATTTTTTGAGTAGCGCTCTGAAAATCCGATTCCTTCGCTTCAAAAATATTGGCAACGAATTTCTGGGGATTGCGGTCGATGATGGGAAACCAGGTGCTCTGTATTTGCACCATCATCTTGTGTCCTTTTTTAAAGACGTGATTCACGGCATGAAGATCGATGGAATAGTTGTTTATCTCGTCGGGTTTAACGGCCTCCGGTTTTTCAACGCTGTTACGAAAGCGACCGCGGAAAACATCGTTGGCGATCATCAGCTGGTAGCCACTCATTTTGAGTTCGGAGGGGTCGTGATCCGGGTAGACATCGATCAACTTCACCACCCAGTCACTATCGGTTCCCGAGGTAGCAGCAAAAAGATACGCTAGAAGATTTCCGGTAACGGTGATGTCCTCCGCCAAAACCTCGGTCTCCCAACTCAACACGTCGGGACGATGGTGAACAAATCGTTGGTCTTCGGTAAGCCAGGTGTACCATCTTGAATTGGGACCATACGTCGCTTCGATGGGTCGCATACGATACGGCACGGGATGCGCCGGGTCCGACACATAGGAATCAAAGCCTTCCGCATCCGTCGGGGCTTCAAAAGAAAGTTTGCCACCCGATCTAAAATATAAATTCTTCATGGTCTGGCTGGCAGGCGGCCAGGTACTGTACGTTTGCCACTGGTTCGAACCAGTTTGAAACGCGACCGCCTCAGGAAATTTGCCATTGCCTTTACCTTTCACATTAAATGAAATAGCTTCCGGCGGAGGCGAATCATTTTTGTCTTTCAAATAAAATGCAAACCAGGGAGCCTGTACTTCTTTCCGGAATTGTTCCGCGGTAGGCGTACCGAATTTGATATTACCCAGACTTTCCTTCTTCCCGTTGGCCCAGCCTCCGTGGTTCCAGGGACCGATGACAAGAAAATTTTGATTTCGAGTGTCTTTCTTTTCCAAGACTTCATAAGCCTTGAGTGGACCATAAAAATCTTCCTGGTCCCAATACCCAGC
>JANYKP010000149.1 GCA_025358195.1 Cyclobacteriaceae bacterium | reverse complement strand
TTTATATCAAAAAACCGGCGATGGTTTTCTAACAATTCTTGCAGCGCGTTCGGCTGACCTGAACGGATCTTTGTATAATCGCCATTGTCATCATATGGCTTTTCATATGGATTGGTCCATCGCACAGCATTCAAGGGCGAGCCAATGTAGGAATTGCCTTCAAATGTGTTTTGGTTTTTGGAATAGCCAAGTGACGTGTTGATGCCCACCCTGAAATGATTGGCTTCGTGCTGAAGGTTAAACTTTGCGGTATACCGTTTCAATCCTGTATTTCGCACCGTCCCTTGCTGATCGGTATAATTCCCAGAGATGAAAAATGTGGTTTTGTCGTTCCCGCCCTGGATGCTCAGGTCATGTTGAGCCGTGACGGCCGTGGTAAACAATACGTTCTGCCAATTCGTATTGATTTTCTTCAGCCGGTTAATTTCTTCACTGGTGTAGGTACTGAGGACGCTGCCGCCGGTCTGCAATTCGAAATCAATCTTCTCCATAGAGTTCATCACCTCCAGGCGGTTCTGTGGTGCATATGAAAGACCATACTGAAAATTATAATTGACTTGTGTCTCTCCCGATTTTCCTTTTTTAGTAGTAATCACGACAACTCCGTTGGCGCCACGAGAACCATAGAGGGCTGCCGCCGTCGCATCCTTTAAAACAGTAATGCTTTCGAAGTCATTGGGATTTAAGGTGTTGAAAACTCCACCTGCTATGGGCACGCCATCCAACACATAAAGCGGAGCGTTGGAACCGCTAAGCGATTTAATGCCCCGGATAATAACGTTGGCAGAAGAGCCCGGCTGGCCTGATCCCCCTGACACCAACATGCCAGGTACACGTCCCTGAAGTACCTGATCAAAAGAAGCGATCGCCGCATTTTGAATTTTATCGGACTTCACAACGGCCACCGCACCGGGCAATGATTTTCTATTTTCTTCCCGATAGCCGGTCACCACCACTTCCTCCAGTTGCTTCAAGTCGGGTTTCATGACTACATCCACCACGGACCGTTGTCCGATTTTTATTTCCTGGGTTTCAAAGCCGATAAAAGAAAAAATCAGAGAAGCATCGTCAGCGTTGACAGATAATTTGTAATTACCGGATGTGTCGGTAACCGTCCCCGTGTTGCTGCCCTTTACAACGATGTTGATACCGGGCATGGCTTGTCCATCTTCCTCCGATATCACTTTTCCGGAAACGTTAATCTGCTGCCCCCAGGTCTGAGTTAAACTTCCCACCAATAAAAATAAAACTGCGTACCGGTTTAACTTCATGCTTATTAATTCATCTCAACGCAAACTACCGATTCCATTTTATTTTAAAAGTAATAAATAATTGCCCTGAAACTTCTGGTGTGTGAAATGAATACCCAAATTTGGGTGGTCTAAAAAGGTTTGTTAACGAACGACCCGGAATTCGATCCGTCGGTTTATTTGCCGGTTCTCTTCTGTATCGTTTGGCTTAAGTGGTTTATCTGCCCCATAACCCTTCTGCATTAATCGACTTGCTACTACCCCATGAGCACTCAAGTAATCAGCAACCGATTGCGCACGCTTCTGTGAAAGCTGCAGGTTGTATGCCGGAGTCCCGGCATTGTCGGTATGACCGCTGATCTCTACCCGGATTGCTGGATTTTCCTGTAAGAACCGAATGACCCTGTCCAGTTCTGTTATCGATTTCTCCTTGAGTTCGTATTTATTTAGATCAAAAAACAAATTATTCAATACCCCGGAAGCGCCCGTTTCCACAGGATCCAGAAGAACATTCAATCCCACCGGTACTAAATTTTCATTTACTTCGTAATTGAAATTCAGACTTTGAAAGAGGTAGCCGGGCCTGCTTACATACAGTCCATAGTCGGCGCCCTGGGTCAACACCATCAAGTATTCGCCTGTCACTGAATCTGACCAAACAAATGAAGTCAATTCATTTTTGTTGATGTTAAATAATTCAACCCGCGCCATTAAAGGCTGGTTTGTTTTCCGGTCGCGCACTGTTCCCTTCACGTAATTGCTTTTATAGCGAAGCTGGAGTTCTTCCGGAACGTTAATTTCAATAATTTTTGAAGAATTGATTCGTTGGTTGTCTTCATGAGAATAAAATCCATGCTTTCCGTCGGCGGTGATAAAGAGTGAGAACTGGTCTTCATAGGTATTAACAGGATAACCAAAATTGACCGGCACCGTCCATTTTCCGTTTTCGCGCTCACTTCGATAAATATCATAACCGCCAAAACCAGGCTTGCCATTGGAGGCAAAAAACAGGGTACGCCCATTCACGTGAATAAATGGAGAAATTTCTTCATACGGCGTATTGATCTGGTCCCCAAGATTTTCGGCGCGTGCCCAGTGGTTATCTTCCATTTTGTAGGATATATACACGTCTTTATTTCCAATACCACCTTTGCGGTCGGAAACAAAAAATAACATCCTTCCGTCAGCGGACAAAGAAGGTTGTGACTCCCAGGCCGCCGAATTGATTTCTGGTCCGAGGTTCACAGGTGTTGTCCATTCGCCACCGACTTTACGGCTTTCAAAAAGATCGCAGCTGCCGTAACCACGCCTGCCGATACATGAGGTAAAAATCAATTGCCGTCCGTCAGCCGAAATAGAGCACGTGCCTTCATTCAATCGTGAATTGATGTTGGGAGAAATGGAAACAGGACTTAGCCATTTCCCACGGTCATCCTTTTTACAAACCACCAGGTCTTCATCATCATCTTGTGAACCACCGCGGCGGCGAGTGAAAATCAGTTCTTGTTCATCTGCTGTCATGACCGGGAAGTACTGCATGGCAAATGCATTGACCGTATCACTTAACGGATGAGGCTGAAATTGTGATGCGATTTTCTTATTGCGCAGGGCAAACTGTGCATTTCGTTTCCATAAAGAAGCCTGCTCAATTTTAGGCTTGTTTAAAATTTCGGAATCCAGGTAACGATTTATAAACTCAAGGGATTTTTCATAATCACCTTCCAGCAAATAAACTTCCCCCAATTCCAAAAAATAGGCCTTTTGTTTTTTGGGATCTAGGCTCAAACTAAGCCCCTTCAGGTAAAGTTCTGTCGCCTGCGGATATTCCCGCAGCGACTTATGTATCAACGCCTGGCGGAAATAGGCTTCAGAAAAATTTCTGTCTTTTTCGATTGCTTGTTTCAACAGATTCAAGGCTTCTTTATATTCACCTCGCACCCTGAAATTATCGGCTTGCGTATAGTACTCGATGGCTTTCTTATTTTTTGTGCTAAGGTTCGCTTGAGACAGCGCCGGGTAAACAACGAACAACATCAGCCATAAAATAAAACTTTGTTTCATCACCGATAATTTCATATTGTTTTGTACAACAGTTTTATGGAATGTTCATGTATTTGTGGACCTGAAGGGACAAGGTCCAGCGTGGGTGGCTTTTTACATAATCGATCATTAGCGGAAGCATTTCTTTTTCTTTGGACCACTCGGGTTGCAAATATAACCTGCAGGAAGGTGAAACTTTTACAGCTTCCTTTTCAGCCCAGTCAAAATCGCTTTTGTTAAAGACAATAACTTTCAGTTCGTCCGCTTTTTGATAAACCGATTCATGAGGAACCTTAAACTTCTTAGGAGATAGGCAAACCCAATCCCATATTCCCGTGAGCGCGTAAGCTCCGGACGTTTCGACATGGGTTCGAAGACCAGCGGTTTTTATTTCGCGAGTCAAGGCCGATAATTCATACATAGCCGGTTCACCACCGGTTACCACGGCAAGGACGGCTCCTGACTTTTGAGCCCGTGCGGCCATTTCTTTAACATTTACTTTCGGATGGGCTTCTGCCGGCCAGGACTCTTTCACATCGCACCACACACATCCGACATCACAACCCCCAAGGCGGATGAAGTAGGCAGCTTGTCCCTGATAAAAACCCTCTCCCTGGATTGTATAGAAATCTTCCATCAACGGAAGCTCGTTCGAAGAAGGTAGAGATTTCAGATTCAGCGTTTCAGGTTCCATAGTAGGGTGTAGATTCCAAATTCCAAATTACAGATTCCAGGTAGTTACAATTTGGAATCGGTAACCTGGAATCTGTAATCCCTCATGGGTGACGCAGTTCGGTAGCCCGAAGGGTATTCAGTAATAGCGTTGCGATTGTCATGGGGCCCACGCCTCCAGGGACTGGTGTTATGAAAGAGCATTTAGGAGCAACGTTTTTGAAATCCACGTCTCCCCGGATACTGAAGCCATTGGGTTTGGATGGATCATCCACTTTTGTTGTACCGATATCAATTACTACCGCCCCTTCTTTCACCATGTCGGCGGTCACCAGACCCGGCTTTCCTACCGCTACAAATAAAATATCCGCTTTGCGCGTGTATTGCTTCAAATCCTCCGTGTATTTGTGACAAATCGTGACGGTGGCGTGGCCTTGTTCAACGAGCATCATACTCAACGGTGCGCCAGCGATGCGGCTCGCCCCTATCACGACACAATTTTTTCCTTCCGTCTGAATGTTATATCGCCTCAACAATTCGAGTACGCCGTACGGTGTTGCGGGCATGAGCAAGGGAACCTTCGAAATAATGCTTCCAAAATTCCGGTTGGTGAAGCCATCAACATCTTTGTCCGGGCGGATTTTATCCGTAATCCGCTCCACAGAAATATGATTTGGAAGTGGCAACTGAACGATAAATCCATCAACATCCTCGTCGTTGTTAACGTGGGTGATGTGCTTGCTTAGTTTCTCTTCTGAGATCGTGTCCGCAAAGCGCATCATAGTGTAGTGAAAGCCGGCATCTTTACATGCCTTCACTTTATTATCAACATAGGTTTGGCTTGCTCCATCATCGCCTACCAGGATAAAGGCCAGGTGAGGAATTTTCTTTCCTGCCGCTTTTCGCTCAGTCACTTTCGCGGCGATCTCTTGCTTGATTTCACCGGCTACTTTTCGGCCATCGATAAGGGTGTATGTGGTTGATACCTCCATTAACTCTTTAATTTGTTTTTCTTTATGATACGGTCAAGTTTCTTTTCCAATCGGGAAATCTTTGATTGATATCCATTTAGCAACTGTCTCGTTCGGGTGGCGTCCTTTCTAAGAAGAAGTCTGAAATCGCGTTCCTCTTTTCTACGTTTTTCCTCTTCACGTTTTGTAGCCAGCTCCGCTGCTCTCATATTTTCTTCTCTCCGCTTTTTCAGTTTCTGAAGTATTACTTTCCAGTTTTTCATGCTTTTATCATTGTTAGTAACAAATTTCATCCCGGTTTATCACCGTTTTTTTTAATGATGTCAAAAGGCACTTATTTACATGACTCTGCGTAACGCTAAAATACTTTTGGTCTTTGATGGATTGTTCCAACTTTTTATCGAACGCTTGCAAATAGGAAATCAGTTAGTCAAGTTTCAAAACAGCCATAAAAGCTTCTTGTGGAATTTCAACAGAGCCCACCTGCCGCATCCGCTTCTTTCCCTTCTTTTGTTTTTCCAACAGCTTGCGCTTGCGTGAAATATCACCACCATAACATTTAGCCAACACATTCTTGCGCATCGCACTCACGGTCTCCCGTGCGATGATCTTCTGACCGATCGTTGCCTGGATGGCTACTTCAAACATATGACGCGGGATCAATTCTTTTAGCTTCTCACACAATTTCTTTCCCCACTCATAGGCCTTCGCACGATGAACGATCGCGGACAACGCATCTACTTTTTCACCATTCAGCTGCACATCCAGTTTCACCATGTCCGATTCGCGGAAGCCGATGAGATGATAATCCAATGATGCATAGCCTCGTGATATCGTTTTCAATTTGTCAAAAAAATCAAAAACAATCTCTGCCAATGGCATTTCAAAACTCAATTCAACCCTGTCGGAGGTAAGATAAAGTTGATTCTTTATAATTCCCCGCTTGTCCATACACAAACCAATGATCGCTCCAATGTATTCCGACTTGGTGATAATCTGTGCGGTGATATACGGTTCTTCAATGACCTCCATGAACGTAGGATCCGGCATCTCGGAAGGCGCGTTGATTTCAATCACCTTGCCACTCGTGAGCAGTGCCTTGAACTTTACAGATGGCACCGTGGTGATCACGGTCATGTTAAACTCACGTTCCAGGCGTTCCTGAATGATCTCCATGTGAAGCATTCCCAGAAATCCGCAGCGGAAGCCAAAGCCCAGGGCTGCGGAGGTTTCAGGTTCCCACACCAGGGAGGCATCATTTAATTGCAACTTCTCCATCGAAGCACGAAGTTCTTCAAACTCATGCGTATCCACCGGGTAAATACCGGCAAACACCATGGGCTTCACATCTTCAAAACCTTTTATTGATTCACCGGGATTATTTACCAAGGTGATCGTATCACCAACTTTAACTTCTTTTGCTACTTTAATTCCGGAAATGAGATAGCCTACGTTGCCCGCGCTGATTTCATTGAGCGGAAACTTATCCAGCTTCAGCACACCGATCTCATCGGCACCGTATTGCTTGTCGGCGTTCACAAACTTGATCAGGTCGTTTTTCTTCAACGTCCCGTTGAACACACGATAATAAACTTCAATTCCCCGGAAGGAATTAAAAACAGAATCAAAAATCATAGCCTGCAGTGGTGCTTTCGGATCACCCTTCGGGGCGGGCACACGGGCCACAACGGCCTTCAGTATTTCTTCGATGCCAATACCCTCTTTCGCACTCGCTCTCAGCACGGAGGTACGATCGCAACCAATCAATTCCACAATCTGGTCCGTCACGTCCTCAGGCATCGCAGCGGGCAAATCAATTTTATTCAGGACCGGAATAATTTCGAGATTATGATCAAGGGCAAGATAAAGGTTAGATATTGTCTGAGCCTGAATGCCCTGGGCGGCATCAACAATGAGCAGCGCGCCTTCGCATGCTGCAATAGAGCGCGAAACCTCGTACGAAAAGTCGACGTGCCCGGGTGTGTCAATTAAATTGAGAATATATTCTTTGCCGTTCAGCTTATAGCTCATTTGAATGGCGTGGGACTTGATCGTAATACCCTTTTCACGCTCCAAATCCATATTATCAAGCACCTGCGCCTGCATTTGGCGGCCCGTTAGGGTACCCGTGAATTCTAAAAGCCGATCGGCCAAGGTACTTTTCCCGTGGTCAATATGTGCGATGATGCAAAAGTTGCGGATGTTCTCCATTCCCTTCATTTCCAAACAGAATTTGGAGCGCAAAAGTAGCCAAATTTCATCGGTTTTTGGCTTGTCTCCGATTCTTTGAGAGCTAGTAATCATGGAAACAGAACAGGAGACTTTTTTGAGTGATGGTACAAGGGAATTATCTTTGTGACGTATCGCGAAAAACGTGTTTTCAATGGAAAGAAACTACGATGAAATAATCTCTGAGATGCTGATCCAGATCGACCGACACACGGAGGAACTTTCAAAGCATTCGCAGGAGCTTACAGCCGTGCGCATGGAACAAGGTCAAATAAACAAAGCAATTCTTGCGAAACTGGAAGCCATGGAAAAGATTGACAATCAACATCTGGAGCAACTTGTTCATTCCGCAACCATCCTCGACCGGATCATCAGGAAAAACGACTTAAGAGTCTAAGCAAAAATAAGGGATTGGTTTTTAGCTGGTTTTGCGATGGTTGGAAACACCTATAATCATGGAAACAGAACAGGAGACTACTTTGAGTGACAGTCCAAGTGAATTATCTTTGCGGGGTATCGCGAAACGTTAGCTCCTCCATGGAAAGAAACTACGATGAAATAATCTCTGAGATGCTGATCCAAATTGACAGGCACACGGAGGAACTTTCCAGGCACACGGAGGAACTCTCCAGACACACGGAGGAACTGACCAAGCATTCGCAGGAGATGTCCAAACATTCGCTGGAACTTACTGCCGTCCACATGGAACAAGGTCAAATAAACAAAGCAATGCTTTCCAAACTCGAAGCCATGGAAAAGATTGACTATCAACATCTGGAGCAACTTGTTCATTCAGCAACCATCCTTGACCGGATCATTCGAAAAAATGACCTAAGGGTATAAGCGTCCCCAACCACTTTGGTCTGGAAAATCTGTAGCGGCTCCTTTTGCCGGTACGGCGCAATACCCTTAGATTTGCAATAGTATGGAAAGAAACTACGATGAAATAATCTCTGAGATGTTGATCCAGATTGACAGGCACACGGAGGAACTCTCCAAACACACGGAAGAACTGACCAAGCATTCTCAGGAAATGTCTAAACATTCGCAGGAGCTTACTGCCGTCCGCATGGAACAAGGTCAAGTAAACAAAGCAATGCTTTCCAAACTGGAAGCCATGGAAAAGATTGACAATCAACATCTGGAGCAACTTGTTCATTCAGCAACTATCCTTGACCGGATCATCCGAAAAAATGACCTAAGGGTATAAGCGTCCCCAACCGCTTTTGTCCGGAAAATCTGTAGAGACTTCTTTTGCCGGTACGGTCCAATACCCTTAGATTTGCAATAGTATGGAAAGAAACTACGATGAAATAATCTCTGAGATGCTGATCCAGATTGACAGGCACACGGAGCAACTTTCCAGACACACGGAGGAACTGACCAAGCATTCGCAGGAGCTTACTGCCGTCCGCATGGAACAAGGTCAAATAAACAAAGCAATGCTTTCCAAACTGGAAGCCATGGAAAAGATTGACAATCAACATCTGGAGCAACTTGTTCATTCTGCAACCATCCTCGACAAGATCATCAGGAAAAACGACCTAAGAGTCTAATTCTTTCCTCAACCGGAAATTAGGTAGCGTAATTGGAAACACATGAAGTTTGTTTTCCTTCTTTGTCTTTTAACCAGCAGCAGTCTTGTATTGGTTGCACAAAAGCCAACCATAGGAATTGTTCAGGACCTGGAACATGACAGTGTATTACACGCTTCCGGGTATCGTTCCCTTGTTGTGTCTATTGCAACCTATTTTTCTCCCAAAAATGTTTCCGATAAGAAGCTTCAGGAAAACCTTCAGCTCTTTAAAAAATCAAAAATGAGCTTGTACGCCTGCAATATTTTCATTCCTGCTGATCTTAAGGTTTTAGGGCCTGACGTGGATGAAGTTTCTATTCTAACGTATGCGGACATCGTGTTTCAACGATGTCACGCCGCCGGGGTAAAAATGATTATCTGGGGAAGTGGTGGTGCGAGGCGGGTGCCCGATGGATTTGATAAGACAAAAGCGAGCGCACAGTTTATCAGCATCGCCCGGAAAATAGCGTCGCTGGCAGCACGTTATGAAATCGTCCTCGCATTGGAAAACCTGAACAGCACGGAAACGAATTTCATCACCACTCTGGAGGAAGCTTACGAGATTGTGCGGAAAGTGAATCGTACCAACTTCCGTCTTTGCGCGGATGTTTATCACATGTTGAAAGAGAACGAGCCGCCTGCTGTCATTGAAAAAGCAGGCAATTATATCGTCCATTGCGATCTCGCGGAAAAAGAAAAAAGAGCTCCACCGGGAACGAAAGGTGATGACTTTCGCGGATACTTGAAGGCGCTGAGAAAGATCAGGTTTAAGGGCATGATCATGTTGGAATGTCAATGGGACAATTTATCAACGCAAGCAGGGCCAGCGAATCAATATCTTCAAAAACAGATTGACGAGGTGTATAGTCAGAATTGAATTTGTGGTTTAACGTTGATTCCGTTTATTGATAGACTTCCAAGTGTTTCCAATTGTATCTGGAAAATGGGCATCGCAATATTGTGATCTGAATCTGGTCTTTGTTACTTTCAGGAGCTTTAACCAAAATATTCTTCAATCCAATTATTAAAAAGTTGACAAAATGTCAACTTTTTAATAGCTTTGTGTGTTAAGTATGCGGATCATCGCAAAAAAAACCTTGCAGGAGTATTGGAACAAGCATGCTAACTGTAGAAAGGAACTGGAAGAGTGGTATGGGATTGCGACCAGGGCGGATTGGAGCTCTCCTCATGATGTCAAGCGGCATTATTCAAAGGCTAGCATTGTCGGAGACAATCGTGTCGTCTTCAATATTGTGGGAGGGAACTATCGATTGATTGTAAAGTTTGCTTATAAAACAAGAATTGGGTTTATCCGATTTATTGGTACACACCAGGAATATAATAAAATTGACGTTAAAAATGTATGAGGATGGTAGAGATAAAAGCGATCCGAAATAAAAGTCAGTACCAGTATTACTTGAAAAAGGTAGATGAGCTAATGGAGCCCGATCCATCGGTCAATTCACCCGAAGGACAATTACTGGAAACACTTACGATCTTAATAGAAGACTATGAGCGCAAGCAAGGCTGGGAAATTCCAATGCATGGAGATCCAGTGGAGGTGATCAAAACACGAATGCAAGTCCTTGGTCTAAAACAAATAGACCTGGCTAAGGCCATTGGCGACAAAACGGTCGTGTCAAGAATATTAAAACGATCAAGAAAACTGACCTATTCGATGATTACTCCACTCAGCAATCTCTTGCGCATTCCTCCTGAGTTTCTCATAGAAAAATGAGAGTCCCAACCTCTACTTCACTCCCTTTTCTGGATCCCACAAACCCTGCAGCTTCCTTACAAAAATAATCTGCCCGGTATGGTAGGCATTGTGCGTGCTGATATTAGCGATCGTGGGAGCCCATGATTTTAATTTCGATTCGTCGGCAGCCATTACGATCTTTTCCAGCGCGCCTAACACATTGTCAAGTTTTGTAACCGTTTGAGTCCAACTGTTTTTATCAAAAGCATTGAACGTCTCCTCGTTGTTACCGCTGAAGGCAGTTTCTTTTTCACCTTTAAAATTGGCAAGCTGTCGTTGATTCCAGAATAACAAATGGTAGGCCAGTTGGCCGACGGAGTGATTTCCGCTTCCATCTTTCCACATGGCCTGTTCGGGGGTGAGACCTTCGAGTGCTGCGTTGACGGGAACAAACCATTCTTTCTTGTTGTGGGTGGTTTTTAGTTGTTCGACCAGCACTGTTCGGATCGAAGGTGCTGAGGTGGATTGTCCCAGGGAGCACGTTATTTTCAACACAAAGACCAGGATGAGTAATATTTTCATAGTGCGGTTGGTTTATTAAGTGAAGTTATTCGGGTTCACGAAGAATAAAAAATACGATGCTTGAAAATTGGTCTATAATTTTTGTATTTCCTCCCACATCAGCTTGGAAACAGGAATTCCCAACTTTGTATTCTCAGCCCTGACCGTTACAACTTGTTCTCCCGGGTAACGAATTTTCTTACTGCTCTCGATTGGAATGGATTGCTGATAATCCTCCATGATCTGGTCAATCGCGCCGGCGATCGTCCGAAAATTCTCCAACCTGCCAATGTCGATAGCAATAAATACTTGTGAGAGCCTCGTCTCTGATTTTTGTTTTGTGATTTCAGAGGTGGAGAGACCACTAGAAAGAATTGTAGCCAGGATATCCAACAGCAGTGAGAGCCCCGCTCCTTTCCAATACCCAATGGGCAGAGACCGCTGTGATTTCCTGATCTCGGCAGGGTCATGAGTAAGAACGCCATTCACATCGTAGCCACCCGGCACCGAAAGCTTTTCGTTTTTCATCTGGTATACTTCCAGGGCGCCGTATGAGTATTGAGACATGGCCATATCCAGCACCATCGCTTCATTTTTGTATGGC
>JANYKP010000142.1 GCA_025358195.1 Cyclobacteriaceae bacterium | reverse complement strand
CTTTAGACAATTGTTCGACAGTGAGTCCTTTGGCACCGCGAAAGTCAACCTTGTAAAGACTGGCTGATTCGAAATCGGCACCCATCAGGTAGCTGTTTTGCAAATTGGCTTCCATCAGGTAGGCGTTGGTAAAATTAGTTTTGATCAGAAAGGCGCCTTTCAGTTGGGCCTTGATCAAAAATGCATCCTTGAAATTTGCACCGCTGGCATAGGATGCCTTCAGGTTGGCCTGATTGAGGTTGGCATTTTCAAAATTGGTTTGATTCAGCCGTGTATTCTCGAGATTCGTCTCCAGCAGGGAGGCGCTGGATAAATTCGCTGAATTCAAGTTGGAACCTTTGAGATTGATGTAGCTCAAATGCGTGCGCGGCAGAAAACAATTGACCAGGTTGATCTCAAAAATTTTATGCCGGTTAAGCCTCTTGATATTTCCCACCATTCGAAAGGCCGCCTCCTCGGATTCAAGTAAACGAAAATCGTCAATCTCATCTTTATAGGTGCGGATGCGTTGGCGCGTTTCGCCATTTTGATTGAGCCAGAAAAGTAAAATACCGATAACAGCGATGTCAAATATCATCCCATGCGCTTCCGCCAAAATCTGGGGCCAAAACATATCAAAATTATTGAGGTAGTATTCGGAGCTAAAACCTCCGACAATGAGGGTTACGGCTATCAGTACGATCAAAGAGGTAAGCAGCGGCTTTTCAACAATATTATTCAACCGCCCGCTGAGGTTGAAATTCAGCTTTTTCCCGCCAAATCGCTTTCTAAAAAACCCCATCTCGCCGTTGGATTATTTGATCAATCTACGTCTAAAAAATTATCGATCAAAGATACAACAAGTAACCACCTTATTCGCAGGCAATCTTAGGATGAACCTTACATGGGTCTTTGGTGTAATGTGCCTTCTACAACATCACATGAATGGTGAAGAAATAAACCGTCAAACCCAATAAATCATTAATTGTTGTGATGAATGGTCCGGAGGCAACGGCGGGATTAAATCCAAAACGGTCTAAAATCAGTGGCGTAATTGTTCCAATGAGCGAAGCAAATACAACAACGCTGAACAAGGCTATTGAAACAACAAACGAAAGCTGGTGATTGCCGAAAAGCAGCCAGTTGGCCCCAAAAACCAGTAACGACAAGAAGAATCCATTTAACAGTGCCACAAACAGGACTTTGGTCATTCGTTGCCAAAGTCCTTCATTCACGTATCCGGTACTGGCAAGACTCTGCACAACCAATGAGGAGGATTGAATACCCACATTACCGCCGGTGGCCTGAATTAGCGGAACGAAAAAGGCAATGGCGGTAACCCGTGCCAGTTCCACCTCGAACAAGCCCATGAACCGGGCCGAGAGCATACCTCCAAAAATACCGATTAGCAGCCACGGCAAACGGGCACGCGTATTTTTCCAAACCGTGTCGTCTTCCTCCACGTCTTCCGTAATACCGGACATTAATTGCCGGTCCTCTTCTGCCTGCTCGGTAATAACATCAACGATGTCGTCGATGGTGATTCGCCCCACCAGTTGACCCTGAACATTCACGACAGGTACCGATTCCAGGTCGTATTTCTTCATGATCCCCGCGACTTCGGTGTCCGGCATATAGGTTTCTACTGACACCACATCCTGTTCATAAATATCGGCGACCAGTTTATTTGCATCCGAAATTACGATGTCTTGCAAGGCCACTTTGCCCAGTAGTTTATCCTGTTCGTCTACGACAAACACCGTATAGAACTTCGTCACATTTTCTGCCTGTTTTCGTATTTCCTCCACGCACTGTACCACCGACCAGGTGCTGCGAGCTTTGATCAATTCTTTCGCCATTAAGCCGCCGGCCACATTCTCATCATAGCGGAGAAGGTCGATTACCTGTGAGCGGAGCAAGGGGTCGAGGCCTGAAATTACTTCTTCACTGGTTTTGATGGGAAGCTCATTCAATATATCGGCTGCATCATCCGAGTCGAGCAGGTTGATGATCCCTGTAATTTCCCCTGGCTCGTAAATCTTGAGAAAGTTGGTGCGGGTTTCTGCATCAAGATCTTTGATGAACTGGGCACGCACCTCCAGTGGAAGAATCTCCAGGGTAAATTTGGATTCTACCGATGTGAACTCGTACAGCAGGGCTGTAATATCGGCGGGGTTAATATGTTCAAGGCTTTCGCGAATAAACGGATGATCGCGCT
>JANYKP010000128.1 GCA_025358195.1 Cyclobacteriaceae bacterium | reverse complement strand
TTTTAGAGATGCCCTAAAGTTTATAGGCCACGACAGATTTCTTAAAAAAAGTAGGGACGTAAATAATTTGTTGCACGGGATCATAACCAATATCAGCTGTATTTCTCTTTTGCTGCCGGGTATCCAGCAGCGTCGTCAACTTACCCGCTTTATCCATGTAATAGATCAAACCGGGCCAACATGAAATAACATACTCTCCGTTTCCTACTGGTTCAATTCCATCACCGCCAATTTCCGTAGTGGCAACAGCAACCGGTTTCTTGTCGACGCCTGACTTAAATACACCGGTAGCGGTGAGAATATAAAGGTCATTATCCACTGCTTTCAATCCATTGACGCCCTTGAGATCGCTCAGGTAAAGTTCTGCCTTACCTTGTTTGATCTGATGGACTTTTCCAAGCTGGGAATCGGAAACGTAGACCGTACCTTTTTTATCAATGGTAATATCATTAAGACCGGTGGCCCCCTCCACAGAAATTTTTGATTCAATCTTTCCCGTGGCAGTACTAATTACCACCACTTCTGAAACATCGGCTACAAACAATTTCTTATCCCATAAGCCCATTCCTTTTGGGGCATTAAGACCTGTAGCCCAGGCCGCATTCAGAATCTTTCCGTTCTTGTCAAGCTTGGCGATTTCTCCTTTTCCATCGACTTCCCACGGCTTTCCGTCTATGAGGGACACATATAATCCTTCTTTGTCAAAAAGCACTGACTCCGGAATTGCAAGGGTCGTATCGCTTTCCCAAATTTTTACTAACGAGTGCTGAGCCTGCGAAGCGGCGGCGACCAGCAAAAAAAGAGCAATAGGTAGGATTTTCATGTTTTTTGATGACAATTTAATATTCAGCATTGACCTTAGCCAATCTAATATCAAAAATTCTGAAATCTTGTGATGCGAGTCACGGAAAGGTGATTACGATGGGTTCTTGATTCGTGGTTAAGGAGTCATAAGTACATCCAATCAATGAAACGCTAACCGAAACCCCCCATTGAAAATAAACCCATCGGTGGGTGAATAAATTTCTCTGAACTGTGGATTCTGGATGCTCCCGGTATACAAGGGCTCGAATCGTGATTGCCGGGAGTCCAGAAAATTCTCGCCGTTGACAAACAAGCTGAACCAATCAAATTTACGCTCTACAGAAATGCCCATGACCCAGTAATCGCGTGTGAGCTCACCGCTTGATAAATACTGACTGCCAATGTAAAACAACTCGTATGCCACCCGCAGCTTGCCCTCTATCTCATACATGATGTTTGCATTGATCCGTTGTTTAGCGGTGAGCGGGTTAAACAGGTTTGTGTTATCAAACTCTCGTTTTGCATTTATGTATGTATATCCAAGGTAAAGCGACAAATCGTCAACACTGATCTTTAGATTGGTCTCAAACCCTTGTGAAATCAGTTGGCCGTTCGCATTATAAAATTCATAGTTTCCATTGGTCAATGGTGCACCTCTCAATACCAATGGATTATTCACCACTGTATAAAAGAGAAGTTGATTAATACTGATGTCCGCTTCATCGGAAATGGATGTCTTATAGTTAACATCAAAATTTCCACCGATGGACCTTTCTGCTTTCACCACGTTAAGATCCAAAGGTTCAATATTCCTGAAACTTTTAGTCTCCGCTTCCTCGGAAAAGAGCGTGGGCGCCTTGTATCCGAGTCCCCCTCCAATTCTTGAAGTAAGTTTGCTTGTGAATTTATACAGCAAGGAAATCCGTGGCAATGCAAATGCACGATGTTGATTGTTATAATCCAACCGAAGTCCTGTTTCCACGATCATTTTTTTGGTTGCCTTGAAATTATTCTGCACAAAGGCTCCCGTGGTTGTCAATTGATAGTCCAGCGGCAGCGGCGTCATGTTAGACTGGGCGAATTGGTCCGTCCATACATTCAGGCCGCTCACCCATTCACTTTTATCTCCGGGAATCAGGTAGCTGACCTCTGAATAACTTGATAATTGATGGCCAGCGAACGTGTAGTCCGATAAGTCAATCTCCCGTAAGAAATAGCCCACACTGTTCTTGGCGGTCAGGATGGATTTGTTGTCAAATCGTTTCTCCCATTTGACTTGAGTAGAATATCGGTTGGATCGGTTATTCTGATAATAGGTATGGATCGCATCTCCGTTACCGCTGAGCACATTCATATCACCGCCGTTGCGATCTTCAAAACTGGTATTGGCTCCCAGGCTAATCGTTGAAGTTTTTCCATAGTAAAATACCCTCGGATTAATCGTGTAACGGGTGAATTCAGGGATATCAGAGAAATCATCGTGGTTGCTGTCGTACGCCGCCTGAGAATTTCGTGAGGCGTAAAAGGTTACTCCCCATTTTTTGAATTTCTGACCATAGTATCCGTTCAGGTCCAACGCTTTTGTTTGGTTGCCGTTAACGAGCAATGACAGTTCACGTTTTTCAGTGGGCTCTTTTGTTACAAGGTTGATAAGGCCTGCAATCGCTCCGCCTCCGTAAAGAGTAGATGAAGATCCTTTAATCACTTCTACACGCTTGAGGTCCAACGGTGGAATTTGCAAAATGCTCAGACCACTGGCAAAACCAGCATACAAGGGGAAGCCATCTTTGAGTAGCTGTGTATATTTGCCATCCAATCCCTGTATCCGGATGCTGGCACTCGCAGAAGTAGCAGAGGTCTGCTGAGTTTGGATCCCGGTACTTTCTGTCAGAAGCATTTTTATATTACCGGGTTGCATCACTGCTTTCTCTTCCAG
>JANYKP010000116.1 GCA_025358195.1 Cyclobacteriaceae bacterium | reverse complement strand
CGGTTTCCTGTCCCGACCCTACGATGGCCCACAATGAAAATACAAGGGCAACAGCCGCCAGGATTATTTTACTGATTGACTCCCTGCGCCAGAACTTATTCTGAAGAAGGATCACACCATACGAGGCTGCTGAAAAGAGATAAGGGACCAACACCGCTACCGTTGTAAGTAAAACCATGAATGTAAATGTGTCGGTCAGTCCTTTCGTGAAGTTCATCATCATGAGGGCGGAGATGAGCACACTGGAGATAACAATCCCCAGGGCGGGAGAGCCGTTCTTGTTTTCGCGTTTAAAAATTTCCGGAAACAAATGATCCCGTGAAGCGGCGCGCGGCATCTGACCTTGCAACAATATCCATCCGTTCAGTGCCCCGAATGTGGAGACGATCGCGCCGGCCGCTACCCAGTAGCGTGCGCTATCACCCCAGATCAACGCTGCTGCATCGGCGAAGGGTGCGTTGGAGTTTTTTAGTTCCAGGGCTGGAATCATTCCCATCACGGCAACGGATCCAAGTACATACACCAAAATCGTGAGTATGGTCCCGATCATAGTTGCCCGTGGAATGGTCTTCTCCGGCTCGTGAATATCTCCAGACGGAATAGTGGCGCTTTCCAATCCCAGAAAGGCAAATAAGGTTAGTGTTGCCGTAGCAGTGATCGCGGTAAAATTTGATACGCTGCTTACGTTAAAGGGACTAAAGTTGTCAACATCCATATAAAAAAGACCGACGATAGAGACCAACAGCAACGGAGTCAGTTTTAAAACGGTGGTAATGATTTGAACGCGGCCAGCCTGTTTAACACCTAATGTATTGACCCATGTAAGAAGCCAAACGGCACCAAGACCGGTGCCAACGGCCAATAAAGAATTGGTCGCAAGGATTGGAAAAAAGACGGTGGAATAGCTAACAAAGGTTACAGCAATCGCTGCGTTGGTGCACCAGATGGAAATCCAGTAGCCCCATGCCACCAGGAAGCCGGCAAAATCTCCAAGGCCTGAACGCGTATATGCGTAAGGTCCACCCAATGCATTTGGAATTATCTTACTGAGATTACTGAACAAAAGAGCAAGTGCAATTGCTCCTGTTGATGAACCAAGCCAACCGAGCAACCCGATTCCTCCATAAGCCGCCAATGCAGCCGGCAGTAAAAAAACTCCTGAACCGATCATGTTCCCCACCACCAATGCGGTGCTTGTCCACAAACCGATCTTACCTGGGGTTTTTGTTTGGGTCATGTAGGAAGGCTAAATATTCTTTTGATTAGAAGGGCATGCGCCGCAATATCAATAAAAGTAATCAGTTTGTCTTTTAATTAGGAGTTGAGAATTGGGAAGATGAGAATCAAGAAGTTGGCGATGGGGTTTCTCTTGTAGAATCCCCAACTCCTCAATTTCTCAAATTCTCAACTCCTTCATTTTGGCATGTACATATAGTCCACCGTCACATTCAACATCGCTTTCAACCCTGTCAGAAAGCCGCGCTCATCCAGAAAGAAATCCGGTGTATGGTGTGCTGCAACTTTGTTAGGATCCACATCGGGGGGCATAGCGCCCACAAAGAAAAAAAGGCCGGGTACTTTTTTCTGATAGAAAGCAAAATCTTCGGCACCTGTTATTGCACTTACATTGAAAACCATATTCGCACCGGCAGCCTTGATCAGGCTCGGTATCATCTTAGCCGTGAGAGCAGGATCGTTGTAGGTGACCGGTGTGCCCCGGCGGATGACTACTTCGGCGGTGGCTCCGGCGCTCTCTGCAATCTTGGTCGCTGTGAGCTTGATCTTTTCATGGATCTTGTCCTGCATGGCTTCATCGAGCGTGCGGATGGTACCGGCAAAAAATGCTTCTTCTGGAATAATATTTTCACGGATACCGGCCTGAATCCTACCAACACTGATGACCGCAGCATCTTTTGTCAACTCGGTCTGGCGGCTTATGATAGTTTGAAGGCCCGTGATAATCTGCGCCGAAACAACAATCGGATCGACACTCATCCAGGGATACGCCCCGTGTGACTGCGCGCCTTTTACGGTAATGGAAAAATTATCTGCTGCAGCCATTGTGCCACCAGCTCGATACGATAAACTTCCAACCTGTCTGCCTGATTGGATATGCAGACCAAAAATGACATCGACCTTGGGATTTTCCAGCACACCTTCTTTTATCATAAGCGCTGCGCCACCTTCTTCACCGACAGGCGCTCCTTCCTCAGCGGGTTGAAAAATAAATTTCACCGTGCCTTTCAAATCATTTTTATTTTTGGAAAGGATCTCCGCCACCGCCATCATGATAGCGATGTGCGAGTCGTGACCACAGGCGTGCATCACTCCCGTCTCCTGGCCATTGAACGTTGTTTTAACTTTTGATGCAAAGGGTAAACTGTTACGTTCGGTTACCGGTAGTGCGTCAATGTCAGCACGAAGTCCGATCACCGGTCCGGGCTTGGCACCTTTGAGCAAACCTACTACGCCCGTCTTCGCCACAGGATATTGCACTTCGATGCCCAGCGATTTTAAATGATCGGCAATATATTTTCCTGTATTCATTTCGCGGTTGGATAACTCGGGGGATTCGTGGAAATGCCGGCGCCATTCAATTACTTTGGCTTCCATGCCCGCGGCTTGCTGATCGAGTTTTGCCTGAAGTTTTGGATTTACCTGGGCATGAACTGTCAGGGCAGCGAGTAAAAATAATAGTGTATAAAGTTTTTTCATGATTCGATATTTAATTATTTCTTAGGCATGTTCATATAATCAAGCGTCAGCGTCACCAACGACTTTACTCCCGTGACCAACGCTTTTTCATCCAGCATAAAATCGGCTGTATGGTGTACGGGTCTTTTGGTAAGCTTCATGTCGACCGGATAGGCTCCCAGAAAATAGAAAAGACCGGGTACCTTCTGCTGGAAAACTGAAAAGTCTTCGGCCATTGTAACGGGCTGGATAACTTTTACGTTCTCTGCGCCTGCAGCTTTGGCAAGACTCGGTGCCATGAGTGCAGTGAGTTTAGGATCGTTATAGGTAAGCGGATAACCATCCGAAATGGTAACTTCTGCTTTCGCACCCGAAGCCTCTGCAATTTTAGTAGCCGTAAGTTTTATTTTTTCATGAACCTTCTTCTGCATCTCAAGGTCAAACGTCCGGATCGTACCTTCCATATTCACTTCTTCCGGGATGATGTTCCTGCGGATACCTCCGTGCAAACTTCCAATTGTAATTACAGCAGCTGCTTTCGGCAAGTCCAGTTGACGACTCACGATGGTTTGGAGGCCCATAATGATCTGACTGGAGACTACGATGGGGTCCACGCTGTCCCACGGTGTGGCGCCATGTGCACCCACTCCCGTTACTTTTATGTTTACAGCATCCACGGCGGCCATGAGTCCTTCCGCACGATAAGCCAATTGCCCCGTTGGCAACAACGACTGAATGTGCAATCCAAACACCACATCCACTTTCGGATTTTCCAGCACGCCCTCTTTCACCATCAGAAACGCGCCCGCATCTTCTCCATTCGACACCCCTTCTTCCGCCGGCTGGAAAAGAAATTTCACCGTGCCTTTCAGTTCATTTTTATTCTTTGAAAGAATTTCCGCCACGCCCATGAGTATCGACATGTGACCGTCATGTCCGCACGCATGCATGACACCCGTCTCGGTCCCATTGAAAATGACTTTCTCTTTTGATGCGAAGGGAAGTGAGTTTCGTTCATTGACCGGCAAGGCATCCATATCAGCGCGAAGAGCAACTACGGGACCCGGCTTTGAACCCTTCAGTATCCCCACCACGCCGGTCTTTGCCACCGGGTACTGCACTTCCATGCCCAATGATTTTAGATAGTCTGCTATTTTCTTACCCGTTTTGAATTCCTGATTGGAAAGTTCCGGGTATTGATGAAACTGTCTTCTCCATTCGATGAGTTTCGGCTCAATTTCTTTGGCTTGTTGGTCGAGTTTTGCTTGTAGTTTTGCGTCGGTCTGGGCAAAACAGGCTATATGAGCGAGGGTGAGGAGGAGGAGATAGGTTTTTTTCATGAGTTGGTAATTTTTTTTTGATGGGTTTTTTCAATGTCCGATTCGCATACTTTTCGTCTTTACGGATTGCCCTTTAATACTCTATGCAACCGTTGAACGTTGGATATTAATTCTGGAATCGTGTATGAAATTTGATTTTTTTTGCCACAGGTCCTGGCAAATGTCAACTTTGGACTTAACAATGATTACTTCCCTGTATACATCGAATAATTCTATCCGGTCAGCCCTTTTTGCCATACCTTTTTTCCCGGACGAGTTCTACTTCTCTCGTGATTTCTTGCAGGGATGGGGTGGTTTTTTGAGTTCTCAGGCGATTCAATAGATGCTGAAATGATTTCATAGTATCCTTATTCCGTATGTTGATAAGGTTTAAGTCAGCCAGGCCTTGCAGGATTTTCCTGGCCTTTTTATTGACGATCTCGATTCTTAGCGTTTCCATAATTCAAATATACATTTCTTCATGCACTTAAATTCCGAAGTACAAAACTGCGCTACAACTCATTTCACCCACAAATTAATTTTCTAAGCACCGCCTCACTCACATTCCCTCCGCAAATAATAACCGCAACCTTTTTTCCACTATACTTTTCCTTCGCCTTCAACAGCGCCGCTACCGCCACACCCGCCGAGCCTTCAATAATGAGATGATGGTGCAAAAGAACAA
>JANYKP010000115.1 GCA_025358195.1 Cyclobacteriaceae bacterium | reverse complement strand
GGGCGCGGCAATCGCCGGGAGGAAGATCGCCATGAGCAGGCTGAAGACGGCGGCCGAGGTCGCGAGAAGGCTTCCTTCAGCGCGGATAAGATTAAAGACAATGCCGCTGAACTTATTAACATGGTAGCGAAGTTGAAGCCGGCCTCTTCGAAAGGAACGTACTTCCAAAGCATTAGCCTTTCGACAACGATGAGTCCCGGCATTATGATTGACAGGAGTTCAATTGGGGGACTCTAAACTAATAAACGATGACCCGCGAAGAAAAAGGACAAATTATTGATGCGTTGGCGGAGAAATTCTCCCAACACAATCATTTCTACATTACCGACGCTTCAGGTTTTTCGGTAGAGCAGATCAATGCGTTCCGCAGGATTTGCTTTAATAAAGGTGTTGAATACCGCGTGTATAAAAACACCTTGATCCGCAAAGCCCTTGAAAAACGTGGCGGTAATTATGATCCAATCTACAAGGTATTGCATGGATTCTCTGGCGTAATCTTCTCGAAAGAATCGGGAAATGCTCCCGCCAGGGCCATCAAGGAATACCGCAAAAAGAACGAAGGGAAGCCTGCCTTTAAAGCAGCTTCAATCCAAACCGATCTGTTTATCGGTGAGGAAAACCTCAATTTGCTCAACGACCTCAAGTCCAAGAATGAGCTTATTGGAGAAATCATTTCAATGCTGCAGTCACCTGCGAAGAATGTTTTGTCTGCCCTTTTGAGCAGCAAGCAAACGATTGCCGGACTGGTTAAAACATTGGAAGGACGAGCAAAATAATTGTTGAACTGAATTTTAAACACTTACAAAAATGGCTGACATCAAAGCAATTGGCAATCAACTGGTAGAACTTTCTGTAAAGGAAGTGACTGAATTAGCTTCTTATCTGAAAGAGACCTACGGTATTGAACCCGCAGCTGCTGTTGCAGCGGTAGCGGGTCCCGCTGCCGGTGGTGGTGGCGCTGCTGCTGCTGAGAAAACTAATTTCGACGTAGTATTAAAAGCACCCGGAGCAAACAAACTTCAGATCGTGAAGCTCGTGAAAGAACTCACTGGCCTTGGCTTGAAAGAAGCAAAGGACATGGTGGACGGGGCCCCCAAAACCATTAAGGAAGGCTTACCAAAAGACGAAGCAGAAAATCTCAAGAAACAACTCATGGAGGCTGGCGCCGACGTGGAGTTGAAATAATTTCTTGAAGACGCTGGGTACCGTCTAAACAGAATGTGTGCCCCAACCCCGAATAATTCGGGGGTGGGGTTATTCTATTTGTACACCTTTAAGTTCTAGTCCAGGAATCCTTTAAATAAAACGCACCTTGGCAAAGAAGACTATTAATAGCAGGATTGATTTTTCAAACATTGAGAAGATCATAGAATATCCTGATTTTCTCGATCTTCAACTTCAATCCTTTAAAGACTTTCTCCAGATCGAGACGCCAGCTGAAAAGCGGCAAAATGAAGGTCTCTTCAAAGTGTTTGCGGAAAATTTTCCCATCTCCGACTCGCGCGAGAATTTTGTGCTGGAGTTCGTGGATTACACCATCGACCCGCCCAAATATTCGGTGGACGAATGTATCGACCGGGGACTGACTTTTTCTGTTCCGCTAAAAGCAAAACTCCGCCTCACCTGTAACGATGAGGATAACGAGGATTTTGAAACCATCGAGCAGGAAGTATTCCTCGGAAACATTCCGTACATGACGGAAAAAGGATCCTTCGTCATCAATGGAGCTGAGCGTGTAATTGTCTCTCAATTGCACCGCTCACCAGGTGTATTTTTTGCCATGAGCAAACACACCAATGGTACAAAGTTGTACTCCGCACGTATCATTCCGTTCAAAGGATCATGGATAGAATTCGCAACCGATGTGAACTCGGTAATGTATGCGTACATCGACCGGAAGAAAAAATTCCCGGTTACCACTTTGCTTCGCGCCATCGGTTATGGAACTGATAAAGATATTCTTGACCTCTTCGGATTGTCGGAAGAAGTGGAAGCGACCAAAAACACGCTTAAAAAAGTAGTGGACCGTAAACTCGCGGCCCGTGTACTTAAAACCTGGACGGAAGACTTTGTGGATGAAGATACCGGTGAAGTGGTTTCAATTGACCGGAATGAAGTGCTGTTGGAGCGCGATCACGTGATCACACCGGAAGATGTAGAAATAATCGTGGAAAGCGGCGTGAAGTCAATCATCCTCCACCGCGATGATGTGAATGTCACGGACTACCACATCATTTTCAACACACTGGCCAAAGACAATTCAAACTCCGAAAAAGAAGCGGTTGAACAAATCTACCGCCAACTTCGCAATACAGAAGCTCCGGATGAGCAAACTGCCAGGGATATTATTCAAAGCCTATTCTTCAGCGAAAAGCGCTACGATCTCG
>JANYKP010000108.1 GCA_025358195.1 Cyclobacteriaceae bacterium | reverse complement strand
GCCGAATTGGAGCAGTTGGTTTCTGAGAAAAACCTGACCTTCGGCATGGATCTGGTGAAATATAAACTGGAAGAAGACTAATGAGACACGGTAAGAAAAATAATCACCTTGGGCGCAAAAAGGCACATCGTGATGCGCTGCTCTCCAACCTTGCTTCTTCGTTGCTCCTCAACAAAAGGATCACAACGACGGTGGCAAAAGCGAAGGCCCTGCGTAAATATGTTGAGCCGTTGATCACCAAGGCCAAGACCGACTCAACCCATTCCCGCCGGACGGTGTTTTCCTACTTGCAAAACAAAGAGTCAATTCAGTCCCTCTTCGGTGAAGTGGCAACGCGGACAGCCGAGCGTCCCGGTGGTTACACCCGGATTATCAAGTTGGGCGATGTTCGACTGGGTGATGCTGCAGAAATGTGCATGATGGAATTGGTGGATTTCAATGATCTCTATAAGAAGGATGATGCCGCCAAGAAGGGCAAAACCCGCAGGAGCCGCAAGGGCAAAAAAGCGGAGGGAACTTCAGAGGAGACAACTGTAGCCGAAGGCCCTGTGAAGGAGCCGAAAGTCAAGGCAGCGAAAGCAGCCCCCAAGGCAGAGGAAAAAGAGAAAGCAAAGAAGGCTCCCAAGAAAAAAAAGGAGTAAGTGACGACTTCAAACGATAGGAAAAAGGGATTGGACACTCGTTCAATCCCTTTTTTCATTTCTCAGTAGGGCAAGTAAATTCCGGAATGTACTTTTGTTCCAATAATCACTACGAACCTTGAGCAAAGCATATCTCCTCCTGCAAGACGGCCTTTTGATAGAAGGCACCGCTATCGGAAAGACCGGCACGACCGGCGGCGAAATTTGTTTCAACACCGGGATGACGGGATACCAAGAGATTTATACAGACCCGTCGTACTACGGTCAGATTATTGTCAACACCACGCCACACATTGGCAACTACGGTACGCTGGAAGAAGAACAGGAGTCCGATCGACCCAAAATCAGCGGTCTGGTGGTAAATGATTTTTCTGACTCGTTCAGCCGCAAAGCATCGAAAGAAAGTCTTCAGCAATATCTTGAAAAGCATAACATCGTAGGTATCGCAGGCGTGGACACGCGCATGCTCGTACGACACATTCGAAGTAAGGGAGCGATGAATGCAATTATTTCCTCCGCCTTGAAGCCGGAGCAGCTCAAAAGGGAATTGGCCAACGTGCCGGACATGAATGGACTCGAGCTAGCGTCGGTGGTGAGCACCAAAGAGCCCTACACGGCTGGTGATCCAACTGCGTCTATGAAAATTGCAGCCCTGGATCTTGGTATCAAGAAAAATATCCTGAGATGCCTGGTGGCACGTGGATGTTATGTAAAGGTTTTTCCTGCCAAAACCAGTTTCGCTGAAATGGAAAAATGGGGCCCGGATGGTTATTTCATTTCTAATGGTCCCGGTGATCCGTCCGTAATGGGCTATGCTATCGCTACGGTAAAGGCAATACTTGATTCCGATAAGCCGGTATTTGGTATTTGTCTTGGGCACCAGCTGTTGGCCTTGGCCTGTGGTATTGCTACCTATAAAATGCACCATGGCCATCGCGGACTAAATCATCCCGTGAAGAATTTGATCACCGGCCTTGGGGAGATGACTTCTCAGAACCACGGCTTCGCAGTGAGTGAAACCGATGTTCAAAAAAATCCCGGAGTGGAAGTGACGCACGTCCATCTCAATGATCAAACGATCATGGGTATCCGTATGAAAAGCAAAAAAGCATTTTCCGTCCAATACCATCCCGAGGCGTCTCCCGGGCCGCATGATTCACGCTACCTCTTCGATGAGTTTGTCGCGATGGTGCGGGGTGGTCAGGAAGTAGTGGCAGTCTTGGCCGCCGAAACCGTCGCGGCGCAGGCGGCAAGTAAAAGTTAGATGTTAGCGCCCATTTCTTAATTCAATAGTTCCAGGTTCAAGATTAATACATTCTTAAAGAGCATTCTCAACTCCTCAATTCTCAACTTCTAAATTCTTCCCCATGAGCTACATTGAAAGCATTCACGCCCGCCAGATCCTTGACAGCCGCGGCAATCCTACTGTTGAAGTAGAGGTGTTCACTGAATCAGGCGCCTTCGGTCGCGCCGCAGTACCCTCGGGGGCTTCTACCGGAACACACGAAGCGGTAGAACTTCGCGACGGCGACAAGAAGAAATACATGGGAAAAGGAGTGTTGAAGGCCGTGGAAAACGTAAACACAAAAATTGCTTCCGAGATCACAGGCTTTCCGGTATTCGATCAGACGTTGATTGATAAAGTGATGATCGAATTGGACGGGACGCCCAACAAAGGGAAGCTGGGTGCGAATGCGATCCTGGGAGTTTCATTAGCCGTGGCGAAGGCAGCAGCGATGGAAGCCGGTCAACCGCTGTACCGCTACATTGGCGGAGTCAATGCGAATACCTTGCCGGTACCGATGATGAATATTTTGAACGGCGGCAGCCATGCGGATAACTCCATCGACTTCCAGGAATTTATGGTGATGCCGGTGGGCGCCGATACGTTTTCAGAAGCACTGCGAATGGGCGCTGAAGTTTTCCATACGCTGAAGAAAGTATTACATGAAAAAGGGTTGTCCACGAACGTAGGGGATGAGGGAGGATTTGCGCCCAACATCAAATCCAATGAAGAGGCTATTGAAATTGTGTTGAAAGCCATTGAAAAAGCCGGCTATAAACCCGGCTCCGATATTTTTATTGCCTTGGATCCTGCTGCCTCCGAATTTTTTGACAGCAAAACAAAACTGTATCATTTTAAGAAATCGAACGGCAAGAAATTGAAACCGTTGGAGATGGCCGCCTACTGGACAAACTGGGCGAAGAAGTACCCGATCATTTCACTGGAGGACGGAATGGCCGAAGATGACTGGGCCGGCTGGAAATCACTGACTGAAAAGATCGGAGATAAAGTACAATTGGTAGGCGATGATCTTTTTGTTACCAATGTGAACCGTTTACAGGAAGGAATTGACAAAGGCGTAGCGAATGCCATTTTAATAAAAGTAAACCAGATCGGCTCGCTTACCGAAACGATTGACGCGGTGAACCTGGCCAAGCGCAATTCGTACAAGAGTATCATGTCGCACCGCTCGGGCGAAACCGAAGACAACACCATCGCAGATTTAGCGGTTGCATTGAACACCGGACAAATTAAAACAGGTTCTGCATCGCGTTCTGACAGGATGGCGAAATACAATCAGCTTATTCGAATTGAAGAAGAGTTGGGAGAGGTGGCGTATTTTCCGGGGAGGAAGTTTTAGGACGTGTTCACGTGTTGATTTGTTGATGTGTTGATTGGGGGGCTTTGCTCCCCTTTTTTTAGTTAAATCAAGAGTTATGGAATTGATCGGAGAACATAATTTTTTAAATACAGATGTGCGGCTATCTTCGACAAAACAGCCATTTGTCGAATTAGGGTTCAGAATAAAGCAATGAAATACTGGCTTACACTTTTTATTAGTTTGGTTGTTACAATTTCATATTCCCAAAGACTGGATAGTATCAGGAGTTCATTAGAACGGGTTTATGATCAGAGTCTTATTTACAGAAGATCAGCGTCCGAGCTTATTAATCAGTATGGCATTAACTCCAAACAGCTTGATAGTTTAAATAAACTTATTTTGAAATTGGACAGCACGGCCCTTCATTTTGTCAGTCCGATAATTGAGAACCAGGGTTGGTTGGGAAAAAGCCTGGTGGGTGTCAAGGCCAATAAATCATTGTTTTTCATTGTTCAACATGCTGAACTCTCAACACTTAAAAAATTCCTGCCACGCTTAGAGGAGTCTGTTGCAAAAAGGGAAAGCGATCCTGCGGACATGGCCCTGATGGTTGATCGCATGTTAGTTATGCAGGGGCAGCCTCAGAAATTTGGCACCCAATATAAGTATGATTCAGTTTCCAAGAAGTATGAGTTTTTTCCAATTGGAGACTTGAAGCATATTGATAAAAGAAGAAATTCTGTTGGGCTGGAATCCTTACGCAAGTATTCCAGGGCGAGAGGCATTGTCCTCCCGGAAAACTAAATCATTTACAATTGAATTTTTGTTGGATCATTTCACTAGTCCAATAGCCTCCTTAAACTTTTCGAAAGTGAAATTTGGATCATAAGTCGCGCCATCTCTTTCAATACAATATTCAAATGCAGGCACACCGATCTCCTTTCTTCTGGCATTGACTTGTTCCATTGATGTTGTATTTATCGGATAGACACGCAAAACGCCATCTGCAAGGAAAATATTAATGCTTCCGTAATGCTGAGGCTCTACTCGATCCAATAGGATTCTATCAAATAAAACTGAATATTGTTCAGGATACGCCTGACCATTCAAAACAGCTTGCATAAGATACGGCAGGAAAAAGTTCTTTTGTCCGGGATTAAAATGCGCAATGGTTTGTGTTAAAATATTGAAAGATTTTTCCGAATCACCATCGTCTCCCAAATATGGCCAGCCTTTTTTAAGTATTCGTCTTTTTATAAGATTGTAGTCCTCACTGTCCAATCGTATGACTTCTGAAAAGTTTTTTTTGTACGCCCCGTGATCGTTCTTGCCCCGATAAAGTTGATCTCTAAGCTCAACTTTTTGGTAAAAACGCAAATCATTTTTATTTAGACTGGTTAAATATTTTTTTCGGTATATCGGATAGATTTTTTGCAGTCTTTCAAACAACCTAGCGCTTAAGTATTTTGATAGCAATTTATTTTTGTTAATCTGTTCTAGCGTCAATCCAGTGTGTACCGCCCTTGTCAATAGTGTCAAGCATTTTAATGTATCACCGATGTGGAGGCTCGCGATTGCAGCGCTGACAAAATCATGTTTTCTGCCTCGATATTTTTGGAATGCCAATGAAAAAAGTGAGTCGGATTTTACATATTGATTTTTAGCAGGTAAATAGTTAGCTTGATTAATCAAGGAATAGTACTCCAAATAGTTTTGAGCGAAACCCAAGTTGATCTTGAGCATAACTGTAATAGTTATTACTAAAAGTCTCATATGAACCGCTTGATGAATTAGTTGGTAACAATTATAGTAAATAAGAAAGTATTGATCAATGCGGAAGATTTTAAGTTTGTGTTTCCGTACGGTAGAACTTCATGCTTTCCTTGAGAAGTTTTAGGATTCGGCAACTATTCGGATTGAAAGCGGGTTTTTATGCCCTTACCTTTTGAATTATACAGTTATATTTTGGTGGCAAGTAAAAAGGAACAACTTAATCTTTGGACGTTAGATAAAAATTACAAGAGGCTTTATTTCCGGTTATAGCCTCTCCATCCAACCGTATAAAACGTTTCTCAAATTGATCGGTTTATGTGATTTTATAATAGTGGCGATGTAGCTATCTTTACAACGACCGATTGCACCGATTAACAAATAAAAAATCCTTGACAATGAGAAGAATAAATCCGTGGTAATTCGTGCAATCTGTGGCAAAAAATCTTATGAATGTAAAAGAACCCGATCTCGCCGGAACCTACACCTATGCCGACTATATGACGTGGGAGTGGGATCAACTGGCTGAACTTATTCACGGAAAGATTTTTAAGATGTCTCCTGCGCCAAGCAGCAATCATCAAAGTATATCGGGAAATCTTTTTGCCACGATATGGAATTATCTTCACGGGAAACGGTGTAAGGTCTTTTCGGCTCCGTTTGATGTTCGTCTTCCAGGTCCTTCCAAAAAGAAGGAAGACCGGGATATTGTCACGGTAGTTCAACCCGATATATGTGTGATTTGTGATCTTACCAAGATTGATAAACGTGGTTGCCTGGGAGCGCCTGATTGGATTATTGAAATATTGTCAAAATATACTTCGTCGAAAGATCTGAATATAAAATTTGACGTGTACGAGGCTGCGGGCGTTCAGGAATATTGGGTGGTACACCCCTCGGAACAAACCGTCCTGGTCTATACACTTGACGGGCAAGGGAAATACAAGGGCAGACTGAAACCGTTTGTGCGTACCGACACAGTTTCGCCCATGCTATTTTCTGGGCTATCCATCAGTCTGGAACAGGTGTTTTCAGAGGGAGATATTTAAATGGACTTTGGTTCAGCTAATAATTAACAAGGCGTTACTTTCAGACCTATTGATGATCTAAAGTACATCCAGATTTTATGAACAATCGCTTGCCGATACTATTCTTTGTGCTCGCGATGATTCATTCTCATGCCCAAATCACCGGCACCGTAACCGACAGCAGGACAAAAAAACCGGTAGCAGAAGTTGAAGTATTCATCCATGGTCAGACTCACTACACATTTACAGATGCAGACGGCCAATTCACGTTAGTATCCATTCATCCTGGCTTTGCGGATGTGGTCTTGTATAAAAAAGGCTATCAGCTTTTTAAATCGTCGATTCGGATTCAGCAGGGTAAGGCGTACGTACTTAATCTTACCCTGAATCCTTCCAAAAAGGGAAAGGGACCGAAAATCGTGAAGGCT
>JANYKP010000107.1 GCA_025358195.1 Cyclobacteriaceae bacterium | reverse complement strand
GCTGGGTGCTGGGTACTGGGTACTGGGTGTTGGTGGTCGCTGCCCAGTACCCAGTTGCCAGAATTCAGAGACTACCACTTCATTTTTTCTTTCAACGATGTGATATGCGATAGGTGATGTTCCCCGTGCCATGCGTACATTCCAATGAGTCGGTCGAGGCGCACCTGTTTGTTGGTTTGTGGATGTGTAAATTCCTTTGCAAGGGCTTCCGTCGGGAGAGCCTGGAGTAAGGTTATCCATTTTGCATGTAAGGCTTTCAACAACTCAATCGAGAGGGATGGGTCCGCTTTTGTTTCGGGCGTTTCAGCCCAGGCTTTTTCATCATAGGCCTTGATAACCGGTGTGTTTTCCGTAAGTGTCCATTTGAAACGAATGTAAGCATTCATGTGACTGTCCGCCACATGGTGTACTACTTGCCGCACGGTCCATCCTCCATCACGGTAGGGTGTATTCAATTGAGAATCAGAAAATCCACGAATGGCCTTTTCAAATTTTGCTGGCAGTCCAGCAATCCGATGAATGCACTGCCGGATATCTTCCGCAGAATAATTTTCTTTGGGCTCAAATTTTCCGATGGGATAACGGGGGTCGGGGGAGGTCATGGTTCTTAAAAACAAGTGGGCTCGTTAAGGAATGGTTACCGATTACCGATTACTTCTCCAGTTCCTTCACCGCCTCCACCATTTCAATTTCGCTGAAGGGCTTATTTAGTTTCACTGGTTTCGATTTCAATTTCCGTTTTTTTCGCACCCGAATGTTGGTGAGTTCGATCAACATTGAAAAGGCAATCGCGAAGTAGATATATCCTTTGGGGACCACGTAGTGAAGTGCTTCCAGGAAGAGCATAAAACCAATCAATATCAGGAAGCCCAGCGCCAAAACCTCCATCGACGGATGCTGCTGGATGAACTTGCTGATCCTGCCGCTGAAAAACATCATGACAATGATGGAGACAATCACTGCCAGGATCATGATAATTACTTTATCACGATCCACGATTCCAACGGCGGTAAGAATAGAGTCAAACGAGAAAATAATGTCGAGCAGGATAATCTGAACGATGGTGCCTGGCAGGGTCACTTTCGGCTTTTTCGGCACCCCGTTTTCATCATCATCATCGTCACTACCTTCCATTTCGTGATTGATCTCCATGGTACTTTTAGCAATCAGGAAAAGTCCGCCAAATCCCAGGATGAGGTCACGGCCACTGACTTCCATTGGAAGGGCCATCATCCAGTTGGCGGGAATGGTGAAAAGTGGTTCAGTAAAGCCGATGATCCAGGTGATGGCCAACAGAAAGCAAATGCGTACGATCATGGCCAACGCCAGTCCAATGTTACGTGCCCGCTGACGGAGTGACTCCGGGAGCTTATTGGAGACGATTGAAATAAAGATGATATTATCAATACCGAGTACAATTTCCAGAAAGCAGAGGGTGAGGAGGGCCAGCCAGGCGTCAGCTTTTAGAAATATTTCCATGCGATGGTGTCAGTAATACTGTTAGGAATAGTAGTTCAAATTAAGCAAAGGCCTTAACAAACAAAACGAAAGGAGACAAAAGAAAAAGCCCGTTTCCGCTTGTAGAAAGGGGCTTTTTCATTTTCATAAATCAAGTGATCGACTTCTATTCGTGTATTATCATCACCTTCTTCCGGGTGAAGTTTCCATTACCGATATCGATCTGTAATATATAGATGCCGGCTGATAAATCACGCGTATTAATGGTCTTGGAATTAGCGCCTTGGGGTATGACAGCATCCATGGTCACGCGCCCCACCTGATCAATCATTTGCAATCCCGCAGGCTGTGCCAGCACGCCCGGCAACAGGATGTTCATCTCATGGTTGGCAGGAATAGGATATACCACGATTTGCTCTGCAGGAATAGGCTCCAAGCCGGTGACCACCGAAGGTTCGGTAAGATTTTTCACAAGCTCCACTTGATAGACTTCGAAGGGAGCATCTTCCTGCTGCAAAAAGACTGCTACTGCCAGGTCACCCGGCGCCTGGTAGAGTCTCGTTGGATCGGGTGTCCATACAAATGGACCGAACGATCTTGACGCACCGTTGGCCAGGATGGCTCCGAAAGGTGAACCAGCAGCGGTTGGCAACATTTTCTTCAGCGTGTAATCGAAGGTTGTTTCTCCGCTCTTCACCATGGCCTGCTTGGTCGTTGACAATGAGCTCAGTGCAATAGTTTGTTCCAAAATAGCCACGTGCACAATTGTCTTGGACGGTATGCCGTTAAGGACCGTAGATGTGACATTTACCGAAATGCTAATGCTTCCGTTAGGATTAGTGACAGGCGTAATGGTAATATCTGCTTGTGCTAACTGCAGGCTTCTGAGAGCATAGGCGCTAGGTACCCAGGTACTAAATAGTCTGTCGTTGGGATCAGACCCTCCATCAAGTCTGGATCTTGGGGTTGTAACAATGTTGTAATACAAGGCCCGTGAACTTGGATCAGCTGGGTTGTCTTCGTTGAAAGGATCTTTGCCAGGGAAATTCACATGGTAGTTGACTTTTACTACTTCCGTCCCGATTCTACCGCTGACAAATGCGGCAACATTTGTGTTTTCAGTTTTCTCTTCAGACTTGGTATTACTGGTGTTGGCAAAGCTCTCGAGAAGGATTGTTCGGGTCCTGTCGCCAATTCGAACATTGTCAACAGCGAAACCTTGTTTTGTAACATTGGCTGCAGTGCTGCCGAGCGCTAACCTAAGCACCGCTTTGGCAGGTGGTGCTGGAGTAAACATAGAATCCAAAATATGTTTCGGTGCTTGC
>JANYKP010000101.1 GCA_025358195.1 Cyclobacteriaceae bacterium | reverse complement strand
ACCGGTTGATGATACCCGCATGTTCGGGAAGATGGGAATCAGCCTGGCACAATCAGGAAATTATGAAGTAATCATTGTAGGATACCCCACTTCATCCAATCCTTCTTTCCCGGCCGTCCAGTTCATTTCTTTTAAGGCATTCCCACGCCTCAGCTATAAACGGGTGCTGGCAAAGTGGAATGTATTTCTAAAGGTATGGAAACTCAAGCCAGACATCCTTATTTTCAGCACACACGAATTGTTGTCGCCTGCTCTGCTTTTGAAAATATGTCTGGGTACCACTATCGTTTATGATGTGCGAGAGAATTATTATCGCAACATTCTTCATTCCGGAAGTTTTCCATTGTTTGTAAGATGGCCATTGGCATTTCTCGTCCGGTTTAAGGAAAAGTTGTTGGCTCCATCCATTGACCATTTTTTTCTGGCAGAGAAAGCGTATGAAGAGGAGTTTGGATTCCATCGGAGTGGATGGACGGTAATCGAAAACAAGGGCCTCACCCCCGACCCCTCTCCGGAGGAGAGGGGAGCTGTCACCTTCAGAGAGGGGTTGCATTCCTCCCTCTCCTCCGGAGAGGGCCGGGGTGAGGCCGGTGAGGCTCTCAGGCTTCTGTTCTCAGGAACGCTCGCAGAAAGTACAGGGGTGTTTCAGGCCATAGCGGTTGCAAAAGAACTCCACCGTCTGGATAAATCCATCACACTGAATATTATCGGTTACGCAGCGTTGAAGAGTACACTGGAAAAAATCCAAAATGAAATTAAGGAAAATGAATACATCTGTCTAATTGGCGGCAATCATCTGATACCCCATCACGACATCCTGGAAGCCATTCACCATGCTGACGCAGGAATAATTTCATATCCACACTCACATCACACAAAAAATTCCCATCCTACCAAATTGTTTGAATACCTCAGCGCGCAATTGCCGATCATTTTAGAGCGGCGCTGGCCGTGGACGGAACAGTATCTGCAATATCAGCCATTCATTTTTTTTGATTTTTCAAAACCGGATTACCCGGCGTTATTGCATGAACTCAAAACTAAACGGTGCTACATCAGGGTACCAGAAGATGTCACATGGGCCTCAGAACAGCCCAAATTCCTCGCAATTGTGGGAAAAATATAGTCTAAAATATTTTTTAGACTAATCTAAACTTTTATCTTTGCGTTACATTTTTTTTACAATCATGCTCAGTCTTACGGAAGAAAATTACCTGAAAGCCATCTACCATCTGTCCGATGGAGGCTCCAGGTCGGTATCGACTAATGAGCTTGCCGATGCGATGCATACGAAGGCGGCTTCTGTCACGGACATGATGAAAAAGTTATCTGTCAAGGAGCTGATTCACTATGAACGATATTACGGAGTGAACATCACGATCAAAGGAAAAGTGCAGGCGCTTCAAGTTATCCGGAAACACCGGCTTTGGGAGACCTTCCTGGTGCAAAAACTTGGCTTCACCTGGGATGAAGTACATGAAGTTGCCGAGCAATTGGAACACATTCAGTCCGGCCGCCTGATCGATAAGCTGGATGAATACCTGGGCTTCCCCAAAGTTGATCCACACGGTGACCCCATCCCCGACCAGCATGGAAAATTGAAATCATTACCTCAGGTCTCCCTCGACCAAATGAAGCCAGGCAGTAACGGAGTTATTTCATCCGTGAAAGACAGTGATCCGGAACTTTTGAAGTACCTGGATAAAATTGGCGCCAAACCAGGAATAAAAATCCAGGTTGTGAATCGTGAAAACTACGATGAGTCGATTGAAGTAATCATTGAAAAGAAAAAAGTGTTCGTATCGAAAGAAGTTTCAAAAAATATTTTATTGTCCGTATAAGCTATGAACGGTGAAGTATTGGAGCGTAAATCACTGAGCGAGGTCAATGCCTCGATTGATTCCACCAACCGCAAAGGTTGGCGGAAGCTGCTTGCTTTTCTGGGGCCTGCCTATCTGGTCAGTGTAGGTTACATGGATCCCGGCAACTGGGCAACCGATATTGCGGGAGGAAGTAAATTTGGTTATGCACTGATCTGGGTGTTGCTGATGTCAAACATCATGGCGCTTTTACTACAAAGTCTCAGCGCCCGACTGGGTGTTGTCCGACAACTTGACCTGGCGCAAGCATCACGAAAAACCTACCATCCTGCCATCAATTTTATTTTGTGGATCCTCGCCGAGATCGCCATCGCGGCATGCGACCTGGCCGAAGTGTTGGGTATGGCAATCGGGTTGAAGCTTTTGTTCGGATTGCCGTTGATCTGGGGTGTGTCGATCACGGTGCTTGACACCCTCCTGCTCTTGTTTTTACAAAGCTATGGCATGCGGAAAATAGAATTGTTCATCATTAGCCTCGTGGCGATCATCGGCGCTTCTTTCCTGGTGGAGATGATATTCGCAAAACCGGCCCTCGGCGAACTTGCAAAAGGATTTATTCCGACGCTGCCTGGTGACGAAGCCCTTTACATTGCCATTGGCATTATTGGCGCCACGGTGATGCCCCACAATCTTTACCTGCATTCCTCGCTCGTTCAGACCCGCAGGATCGATCACTCCGAGAAAGGAATCTGGTCGGCGATCAAATACAATTTCATTGACTCAGCCATCGCGCTCAACGC
>JANYKP010000090.1 GCA_025358195.1 Cyclobacteriaceae bacterium | reverse complement strand
TTTATATTGGTTACACTTCAGATTTGAAGGCGAGAATAAAATCTCACAATGAACTCGCAACGAAAGGATGGACACTGAGATTCCGACCTTGGGACCTAGTCTATTCAGAATCCTTTCCGACGAAAGCAGCAGCAATGAAACACGAGAAGGAGTTGAAAGCAGCGAGGGGCAGAAGATTTATCAAGGAAGAAATCCTAAAACAGGAGCTCGTTGGGGTCATATCCGCCAGCCGGCGGACGTAAGTTCGAGTCTTACCCCCGCTACAAACATAGACCGTCAGAATTCCCAAGGAAGGGTTCTCTGGCGGTTTTTTAGTTTTAAAAAAGTTAAGCTAGGAAGTCCGTCTGAAACGGAACACTATTTCAGAGATATCTGAAACCAGTTGACATATGGTTTGCTGAAGCGTAAAGCAGGTTTTAAAAACACAAAAGAAAAAAACTGGAGAGGCGACAGACAACTACTACTTCAAATGCAAGCCTTCGATGAAATACATCTTTCCTCGAACTCACCATTCCAAATTATTCCAAATTTAAAATCACCATACAAAGCCCTGCATGTATCATTTTCGTTGATCTTCATTCAACGGAGACAAGACCGGAGTGAGGGATCGTTAATGGACAATAGGATTCAGTGCTGGATTCACGAATTCTGCCCTAATGTTATAGGGCTTTAGCCCAAAGTCAAGTAGTTTGAATGCGACAATTTGAAATGCACCCTATATATGAATGGCTTTCCAATTGCAGTTTAGTTTCTTAATTTCGTTCCGTCATGTGAGAAGAAACGCGGCTTTTTGAAAATCGTTTTTTACTTATTCCATCTAACAAAACATTAACCATCATGAGCACTTCACGAAGATCTTTCTTAAAACAAAGTGCCTTCGCACTGGCAGGCACGGCGGCTTTCAGCCCTTCTGTTTTTGCCGACGCAAAAGGAAATGAAGTATTGGGACTGCAACTTTATTGCGTACGGGACCTCATGAAAAGTGACCCCCTCGGTACCTTGAAGCAATTGGCAGCCATCGGGTACAAAAACGTCGAACATGCCAATTATGTAAATCGCAAATTCTACGGATGGTCGGCTTCCGAATTCAGAAAAATACTGGATGATTTGGGCATGAAGATGCCAAGCGGTCATACCGTGATGGGCAAACAACATTGGGATGCTGATAAAAAAGTTTTTACCGATGCCTGGAAATATACCGTGGAGGATGCGGCCGCGATGGGCCAACAATTTGTCATCAGCCCGTGGCTGGACGAAAGTTTGCGCAAAACCTATGATGATTGCATCCGGTACATGGAAGTCTTTAATAAATCAGGCGAGTTGTGCAAAAAGTCCGGGATGAAATTCGGTTATCACAATCACGATTTTGAATTTAGCCAGAAGCTGAATAACATGACGGTCTATGACATTATCTTGAAGAACACCGATCCGTCATTGGTCATGCAGCAATTGGACATCGGCAATTTGTACAATGGCGGGGCCAGAGCAATGGATATCGTTAAACAATATCCGGGAAGGTTTGAATCCATGCACGTGAAAGATGAGATCGCCAGCAAGGAAGGCAAGGAGAAATTTGAAAGTACCATCCTGGGTGCAGGTATTGTCGGTGTGAAAGAAGTAATTGACCTGGGGCGTAAATCCGGGACCATTCATTTTATAGTCGAGCAGGAATCCTATCAGGGCAAAGGACCCGTTGAATGCATGAAGGAAGATTATGACATCATGAAGAAGTGGGGCTATTGATCCTGAGCTATTGATCAGTGACACAACCCTGGCTTTTGAAGTCAGGGTTGTTTTTTACCAAAAATTCCAGAAGCCCATAAAATTATCTGGACTAATTGTCAACGAAAGGTTGACACAGAAGTTCAAGACCCTGGACTTTAGACTACCTTTGCAAACTTTTAGTTATTAGATGGCCAATATCATAGCGATCGTAGGAAGGCCCAATGTGGGCAAGTCAACCTTTTTCAACCGGCTGGTTGAACGACGCGATGCCATCATGGACGACATGCCGGGCGTCACACGGGATCGCCATTATGGCTATGCAGAGTGGATCGGCAAGTTTTTCACCGTCATTGACACCGGTGGCTATGTCACGGGCTCTGACGACAAATTCGAATTACAGATACGCAGGCAGGTAGAACTTGCCATCGGAGAAGCAACGGCCGTTATTTTTATGGTCGACTGTCGGGATGGCCTCACCGGTTATGACAAGGAATTTGCCAACATCATCCGCAAATCAAAAAAACCGGTCTTCATCGCCGCCAACAAGGCCGACACTCCGGACAAGTCGATGCTCACCAGTGAGTTTTATGCGCTCGGGATGGGTGAAGTATATCCCATCTCCGCTGAGAATGGCGGCGGCACGGGTGAATTGTTAGACGATCTGGTAAAAGTTTTTGAGGTCGTTGATGTGGAGGATCCCAATGCTGGCATTCCCAAGATCGCCATCCTCGGCCGGCCGAATGTGGGCAAATCATCGTTCCTGAATGTGCTGCTCGGCCAGGAAAGAAGCATTGTAACCGACGAAGCGGGCACCACACGCGATGCGATTCATTCGCGTTATAAAATGTTTGGAAACGATTTCATCCTCATTGATACGGCGGGTATTCGCAAAAGAAGCAAAGTCCATGAAGACATTGAGTTTTATTCTGTTCTGCGATCGCTTCGTGCTCTGGAAGAGTGCGATGTAAGCATTGTCGTGATTGATGCACAGCGCGGATTAGAATCTCAGGATGTGAGTATCATTGCCCTTGCCCAGAAACAAGGCAAGGGCATTGTGATCATGGTGAACAAGTGGGACCTCATGGAGAAAGACAGCAAAACAGCCGACAAAATCAGGAAGGAGATGCTCGAAAGCCTGGCCCCGATTGACTATGTCCCTATCATCTTTGCCTCCGCGCTACAAAAGCAACGAATCTTCCAGGTCGTGGAAAAAGCAGTGGAGGTGTATGCAAACAAGATTAAAAAAGTACCTACTTCGGCGTTGAATGACGCCTTGCTTCCTGAAATTGTTCATTATCCACCGCCTGCCATCAAAGGCAAGCACATTCAGATTAAATACATTACTCAGGTAAATGCCGCTACGCCAACGTTTGCATTCTTTTGTAATCTTCCGCAATACATCCAGGAGTCGTACCAACGTTTCCTGGAAAACAGACTTCGTGAAAATTTTGACTTTACGGGTGTTCCTGTACGCCTCTTTTTTAGAAAAAAATAAGGCCTTAATGGTTGTTAGGTAATTTTTAGGGCGGTTTTTTAATAAAACCCAAAATTTTACCAAGTGATACCCTAAAATCGGCCTTATCTCGTATATTTGCATCCGAATTTTAAAACCTGTAAACTTTTAAAACCTGTAACTATGAAAAAAGTATTTGGACTGATTTTGGTATCCGCTTTTGCATTAGCATTTGTTGCTTGTGGCAACAAGGCTAAGGAAGAAGCTGCTGCTAAAAGGAAAGCTGACTCAACTGTTACGGCCGATTCTATCGCCCGTGCAGATGCAGAGATGGCAGCCGCTATGGCGAAGGCTAAGGCAAAAGCAGATTCTACTGCAAAGGCTGACTCCATTGCCGCAGCTATGCCTAAAAAGAAAAAGTAATCTTTTGGCGAAGAGATTTTCCCGGGAAAGGCTTTAGCATCTAAAGCCTTTTTTTATGCCCAAATGAATCCAGTCCACGTCTATTCGCTGTTGGAAAAACATGTACCTGCTACCGCCTTGCCGTATTGTTTTCAATTATGGCAAGAGCACCCCTTCGATTTCAGACTTCGAAAAAAAAGAATCTCCAAAGTAGGCGACTTCACCTGTCATCCGGGCAGAACACCCCGTATCACGATTAATCATGACAGTCCTCCATATCTTTTTTTGCTCACCTATGTTCATGAAGTTGCACACCTGATCGTGCATCAAACCCATGGATGGAAACCAGAAGCGCACGGAGCTCAATGGAAAGAAACGTTTCGGCAACTCATGTCACCCTTGATGAAGGAAGAAGTCTTTCCTTCGGATCTACTGCAGGTACTGAAAGAACACCTGACCCAGCCGAAGGCCTCCAGTTTTTCTGATACCAAGCTTACCCAGGCACTCCGACAATATGATGAATTGCAAAAATCAGCGACCCTTCTTTCTGAAATTCCCGAAGGAAGCATCTTCGGCCTGCATGGCCGGTGGTTTACAAAAGGCAAGTTGAAAAGGACGCGTGTCCTTTGCCGAGAACTTAAAACGAAAAGAAATTTTCTGGTGCATGTTGATGTACCGGTGGAGAGTGCCCAGTTGAGTTTTCTTACCTCCTAAGTTGGTAATCAGTAATCGGTAATCCGGTCACATAGAGTGCAGTCACCGATTACTGATTACCAAAATAGATATTGCAGAATTGATTTGTTGTTACACTAACTTTTCGCCGAAGTAACGAGTTTACTATTATTTCTTACCGGCGATCGCTTTTCGCACCGACCCAAACTCCTTCAGTAGTTTCGCAGCCTCTTGTTCATTGACACCTAACTCGTCCATGATCATACGTGTTCCGCGGCTGAGGAGTTTATTGTTGGTAAGCTGCATGTCCACCATTTTGTTGCCCTTCACCCGGCCCAAGTGCACCATGACCGCCGTCGAGATCATGTTCAACACCAGTTTTTGCGCAGTGCCAGCTTTCATGCGCGTAGACCCCGTCACAAATTCAGGCCCTACGACTATCTCAATGGGATGATCCACATTTGCTGCAAGGACCGTCCCTCCATTACAGGTGATGCATCCCGTAGTGATTTTATGAAGACGCGCGTCCTTCACGCCGCCAATTACATACGGTGTACGTCCCGATGCGGCAATGCCGATCAGGACATCATTTGAATTGATTGAAAATTCTTCAAGATCTTTCCACGCCTGGGTTGGATCATCTTCTGCATGTTCCACCGCCTGCCGGATGGCGGCGTCACCCCCGGCGATCAACCCGATGACCTTTCCTTGCGGTACCCCATAGGTCGGCGGAATTTCCGAAGCATCCACAATTCCCAGGCGGCCGCTTGTCCCCGCACCAATATAAAATAATCGGCCACCCGATTTCATTTTTTCTACAATCACTTTTACCAACAGCTCAATCCCCGGGATGATTTTTTCTATTGCCGACGGCACGGTTTTATCTTCACGATTGATATTGACAAGTAAATCATGAATACTCATCTTTTCCAGATGGTCATAGTAAGAGGATGTCTCCGTTGTCGTCAAAACAATTTATTTATTTCAAAATTCAGGATTCTTCATTCAATATTCAAGAAAGTGCCCCCTTTTGATGATAAAGTGTCAAGCCGGCAATTGGGCTTTCCAGGATATTCTTTACAGCAATACCCTTGTCATTCGCAACTTGCCTTAACAAATCGCTATAGTAAAATGCAATGGAGCCGACAAAATGCACTTTCTGGTTTTTGTACCCTTCGTACTTCATCACGTTATTTTCATAAAATTCCGAAAAACTTTCGTACACCAACTGATAACAATATGGTTCCTTTAGATGTTGAAAAATAAATTTCGAAAAAGTGGCGAGAAAGGTGCTGGGTTTTTCAAGTTGGTAAATTTTCTCCAGGAACTCTTCGCGGGAGAATGGAAACCGCTGTTGGAATTGCGCGGCCAGCGTATCTGGCATTTTTTTCCTCAAATAATCAATCAAAAACTTTTTACCGATACTGGTACCCGAACCTTCATCTGCCAGGATCCAACCCAGGTTGGCAACCTGGCTCGTAATTTTTTGACCATCATACAAACACGAGTTGGACCCTGTTCCGAGAATGCAAGCAATGCCTGCCTCATGACCACACAGCGCCCGTGCAGCCGCTAACAAGTCCCATTCTATTTCTACCGTTGATCCAGGAAAGAAATCCAGAAAAGCTTCGCGCACCACATCCTGATTTTTCTGAGATGACACGCCGGTGCCATAAAAGAAGATCTTCGTTACTTTCTCGGCTACCATGGGAACGAGCGTCTCACGAATATTTTTCTTCAAATCCTCAATGGGCTGGTAATAAGGATTAAAGCCTGGACAATTGGTTTGTTGGATGCCACCGTCGGTTTTAAGCAACCGCCAGTCGATTTTTGAACTTCCACTATCGGCAATGATGACCATTATTTTTCTTTAAAATATTCATGAGTCGGGCACTGCAACTCACGCTAACTTTCCAATTACTTTAAATCTACTAAAAACTTCTTCGGTGTGCGGCGCATCTTTCAATTCTTCTGTCATATCCTGGCCTGCCCAATGTTCGTAATGCTTGCCTTGACGCCAAAGACGAGAATGAGAGACATCAAAGACTTGTCCTTTGTAAGCAACCCATACTTCCGGTTTATCTTGTCCATTGCGTAAAGCCAGCTGGGAAAGCGTGATTATTTGCAGATCATTATTCATTTTGAAGTCATGTGCTGAAAGTCCTTAATAACTGTGTATAAAAACTTCACCGGCGGAAGGTCCGTTTGGATACCCATCAGCGATTTTATTTTTTCTGTGATCGCCATTACCGGCTTCGTGTTACCCGACTCCCGATTCACTTCCAGGGCTCGCTGGACCAATTCAATATCGTTTTCAGTCAATTGAACCACTTGCGGAAAGACCGTTGTATAGCCTACTTCCTGAGGAACGAATATTTCGGAGGCGGTAACCTTGCTCTGCTCCACTAATTTTACAACCGTTGTTCCAGCCACTAAATCGCCCAACCGCTGCCCCTTTTCCCCAATGGCAATGCAGAGGACGGCTATGAGTCCGGAAAAAAGCTGTATTTCAACTAAGGCGAAGAGCCAACGAAGAATATAGTCACCCACGGTGGCCGATGTGCCGTCCAACCGGACTACCTTAATATTCATGAGTCGTTTGCCGGGACTTTGGCCATTCATGAAAATTTCAAAAATAAGATGATATAAAAGCAAAGGCGCCCCGACGGTGACAATCCACACCCAAGTGATTTGCATTTTAAGGTTGATGTAAAGGGCCAGCATGACGATAAGGAACACCACCAATATCACTAAGTCGATCAGGTACGCCACGATGCGATCGCCCAGACTGGCCACCGGGTGGTGGATAAAAACATTCTGGGTGGTACGGACATGAATTTGCATTCCTTTTCATTCAATTTTTCAAGTCCTGGATTTCATGCTACTTAAAAAGCTGATTAATACTTGAAATCTTTATCTTTCAGTCGTAAACCCAAACCTATGAAATCCCTCATTAGTTTCCATATCAAAGAAACCAAGTGGCGGAGATATTAGATTTAAGTAACCTAATTTATAAATATGAAATTCCATACGACACTTTGTGTTCTCCTTGTTTTGCTCCTTTTCTCCTGTTCAGAGAAAAAGCCAGTCGAACGCATGAACGACGACCAACTTCGCACGTTCGCTGACGAGCTCGCCCATAAATACATCATCACCGATGGGCACGTTGATCTGCCCTACCGGCTGAAGATCAAAAATTTTCGCGTGGACCGCGAATACATGGGTATTCCCATCAAGACTACAGAAGGTGATTTTGATTATGAACGCGCCCGGAAAGGCGGCCTGGATGCCCCGTTCATGTCAATTTATATTCCCTCCTCCTATCAGTTGCTCCCAGACAAGGGTAAGGCGTTGGCCGATTCCCTTATAAATATGATCCGAGGCATCGCTGAAAATATTCCCGACAAATTCGCCCTGGCCAATTCCGTGGAGGACGTGGAGAAAAATTTCA
>JANYKP010000054.1 GCA_025358195.1 Cyclobacteriaceae bacterium | reverse complement strand
CAACCACTACGAGTCCTTATTCCTGGTAGCATTCATACCAGGTGTGGTCTCCATCTTTCTCACGCTACTCTTGAAGGAACCTAAAACCGCTATGGTTGAGAAAAAGCAGTTTACTTTCTTTTCATTCTTATCCTATTGGCGTGAAGCGCCAGCCTCCTATCGCAAGCTTGTAGCAGGACTACTTTTCTTCACACTGATCAACAGTTCAGATGTATTTTTGTTGTTGAAAGTGAAGGAGGCCGGACTATCCGACCCGATGGTCATTGGAGTCTACATTTTTTATAACCTGGTGTACGCGGTTTTTTCCTACCCCGCAGGTATGCTGGCCGACCGATGGGGATTGAAGAATACATTGGTGTTGGGGCTATTCCTTTTTGCCGTGGTCTATTCAGGGATGTCGTTCAGTGGAAATTTGTGGTGGTTCGGAATTTTATTTTTACTGTACGGCATTTATGCAGCTTGCACGGAAAGCATTGCCAAAGCCTGGATCACGAATATCTGCGCTCCCAACGATACCGCCACCGCGGTCGGTAGCTTCACAGCATTTCAAAGCATTTTTTCGTTAATGGCGAGTGTGCTGGCAGGATGGATTTGGTATTCCTTGGGCGCAGCATCGCTCTTCCTGATTACGGGGGCATTGGCGTTCTTCGTTTCGCTTTATTTTATCGGATTGAAAACGAAAGCGTGATGTGAATACGGGAGACTAGAAATAAATACCACCCGATGCTTCGATTCTTTGTCTGTTGATCCAGCCTGCACTCATTTTTTAAAAGAAGAATTGCTCTTTTATGATCTTGCCGTCTTTAACCTCATAAACACAAACTTCATGCGTCCCTGTCCCTTAAATGTTGCATCCAACATCATGGCCACACTAAAATAACGTCCGCCAACAATAGGATCCGAGAACGAGCCCCCGTGACGGGCTTCAATCATGGAAGCAAATTGTTTTCCTTTTTCGAACACAGCCTTCTTGCCGGTTGCTGACTTGGTAGGGGCATGGTCGGGCTCAATGCTGACAATTCCATCCGCATAGAGTTCTTCCATGGCTTTCTGAATTTCACCCTGGCGGCACAACGCAACCAGGCGATCTGCTACTTGTTGTGTATTCATATGTCTTTTTTTATCAATGACGAACCACTATAGGAATTTCGGACCAACTTTTTAAAACTTTTTGCAATTTAATTACCACTTCATTCCCTCAATTGCTGTTTTAATAGCTCCTTGGGGCCCTGACGATCAGGAATTTTAATCCCCCTTTAGATGATACGACTTAGGCTTTGTGAATGAACGCAAACCCAAGTGGCTAAGTGTTGCTCCAAAACCCGAATGTTTCCTCCCGCTCCAGGGCACCGCGGCACTCACACGGTCGCAGCAGTTCCAGTAGCCTGTACCCACATTGATCTTTTCCAAAATATTTTCAGTACGCTTCTGATCGCTGCAATAGACGGCGGCCGTCAGCCCATATTCCGTATCAGCCATCCTCTCAATGGCTTCTGCATCATCTTTCACTTTCATAATTCCAATCACCGGACCGAACGATTCGTCCACCATCACACTCATCTGATGCGTGACGTCTGTTAGTACGGTGGGCTCAAAGTAGAATCCCTTGTCAGTACCCCGCTTTCCGCCCGTATGCAATTTGGCTCCATACTTAACCGCCTCATCCACTTGCTGTTCAATAACATCCACTTGCTCCTTCCGTGCCAGGGGCCCGATGTAAACCCCAGGCTCTACAGGCGAACCCATTTTATAACCTCGCACTTCTTTCACAAATTCTTCCACGTACTGATCAAATATTTTTTCATGGACGTAGATGCGTTCTACCGCACAGCAACTCTGCCCATTATTGTAAAATGCTCCATCGGCAGTTGCTGCGGCCACGCCCTTAATGTTTGCTATATCGTCGGCAACGTAGAGCGGATCTTTTCCTCCCATCTCACACTGGCATGGAACCATCTTTGGCGCCACCCGCTCGTAAATAAGCTTGCCTGTTTTGTACGACCCTGTGAAAAAATATCCGTCTAGCGGCATTTCTGGCAACAACGCTCCTACATCTTTTCCACCCACCGCCACATGGAAAACATCCAGCGGAACACCCGCTTCTTTTAACAGTCGTTCGATTTCCAAACCGGTGAGGGTCGTGTATTCGGAGGGTTTATATAAAACAGCGTTACCCGCAAGAAGCGCTGGTATGAAAACATTGGTCCCCACCAGGTGCGGATAATTCCACGCCGAAATGTTGGCGACCACTCCCAACGGTTCATATGAAATTTTCTCAGTCATACCTTGGACGTTGGTCATGACCTCATCGGATAAATATTTCTCTGCATTCTCAGCGAGCCATTGGATTCGGCTTCGGGCCCCGTTGATTTCGTTCCGGGATTGTTGCAACGGTTTACCCATCTCCGAGGTAAGGATGTTTGCCAGGTGTTCCATATTTTTCTCCAGCAAAGAAGAATAGGCGCGGATGACCTGGATACGCATCTCCAATGGCAGGCTTCGCCAAGCAGGCTGGGCAGCATGAAGCTCCCGGATTTTTTTCTCCAAACTTTCCTGTGTGTCTTCTTCTAATTCGCGAATGACTTCTTCTGTTGCCGGATTGATGATTTGCATACGCAATTATTTTTTTATCGTTTTTACACTTTCCAAAAAACTATCTCTTATATTTTTTGAAAATGCGCTTTGCCCATCGGTCATTCGCTCCGGATGCCATTGCACCAGCATCAGATAGGAATCTGCAGTTCTTTCCTTTCGTTCCAATCCTTCCACAATCCCATCCGGTGATGTGGCATTAATCACTAAACCCTTGCCTACCTTAGCCACGCTCTGATGATGTGCGCTGTTCACTTCTCCTGTCTCGGCACCTGTAATCTCCGCTAAGCGACTATTCTTAGTGACATTGACTTGATGATACCGGTCTTTGCCTTCCCTATATTTTGCATGATCGGGCTTGTCAAACGAAGGGATATCCGGAATCAGCGTTCCACCAAAAAATACGTTGGCGATCTGCAACCCCCTGCAAATTCCCAGCAATGGAAGTTTGTACTGTTGTGTATAGGAAAGCACCCGCCATTCAAAATCATCCCGTCGTTCGTCAAAATCATCTAACTGGTATTTTTCGACGTAAGATGATTCTTTATAAAGCCGGGGATGAACATCTTCACCACCGCAAAGAACCACGCCATCACATAGATCAAGAGATTCCAAGTTATTGTCTATATAGCTTAATTTAATTATCTCCACATCAGGTACTTCTAAGAACCAGTTCAAGTAATTCTCATACTTCCTTCCTGATGCAATACCGATCACAACTTTGCTCATAGAGCCTTCAGGTACAACTGTTTAAAATCCTCACGACTCACTGGTTTCGGATTATTAGGATGTGCAAAATCGGCAAAAGCAAGGTCTGCCAGGGTTTCTATGTGGTCAGGCTTAACGCCGACACTGCTGAGCTTATGGGGAATGTTGATCTTATCATTCAGATCAAACAAATAACTGACTACAGAGTCACCTGTTTCTTTTATCTCCAAGGTGCGGGCAATCCTCCGGAATTTGTCCTCAAAACCCTTACTATTAAATTCCATTCCGTAAGGAATATTTACAGCATTTGCCAGGCCATGATGGGTGTCTAGCAAAGCCGATAACGGGTGTGCCAGCGAGTGAACAACACCCAATCCTTTCTGAAATGCAATCGCACCCATGAGCGATGCAATCAGCATCATACTCCGGGATTCAAGGTCTGGTTTATTAACTGCCTTCTCCAGAGATTGATGAATCAGGGAGATTCCTTCAAGGGCAATACCTTCGCACAAAGGATGCGGCATCTTGGCGAGGAAGGCTTCCATGTTATGTGTCAGCGCATCCATCCCTGTCGCGGCCGTTATGAACGGAGGCAGTTCCATCGTCAACATCGGATCAGCAAAAACAATCTTCGCCAGCAGCTTCGGGGAAAACAGGATTTTCTTCTGGTGTGTCACGTCATCGGCAATAATGGCGCTTCGGCCTACTTCACTTCCCGTGCCGGCGGTAGTTGGAATCGTGATGAAATGGGGTACATCATTCGTAACGAACACATCACCGCCTACCAGGTCGTCATATTTGAATAGATCTTCGCGATGATGCACACGCAGTACAATCGCCCGCGCCACATCCAAAGCTGCTCCCCCTCCGACACCGACAATACCATTGCGGTGGGTTTCGTCAAAAGCGTGCGTGCCCTTGTACACGTCCGTTTTCACAGGGTTTTTATGAATATCATGAAAGACTTCTACCGAAATATTTTTTCGCTGAAGATCTACCAGTATTTCTTTAAAGAAATCCAGCTGTGAAACGGTCGAATCTGTTACGATCAATGGACGTAGGAGACCATTCTTTATCAGATAGTCACCTAATTCCTTACTCGATCCGGCGCCAAAGCGAATGGTGGTAGGGAAGTTGTATTGAAATATCTTATCGAACGTCATGGTTTATTTTTTCACGTATCAAAACGGATGCGGCAATCAATGCAATTAATGTCGCCGAAATTACGGTTACAATTATTTGTGGAAAAACTTTCTGATCCAGGGGAAACGACAGTCTCAACAATGAAATGACTCCAGCAATTGAGAATACGACAATCCAATAATTTGGATCACGGTTAACCGTAGTGATTTTTACTTCTGGCATTCGCAAAATCGAAAGCCCAATCATCAAACCTCCGATCACTGAACTGACGTGCTGTAGCACCCGATATAGTGGCGTGACTCTCCCGAGGATGTCTATATCTATTCGCAATGAAGGAAAAAGATCAACAA
>JANYKP010000009.1 GCA_025358195.1 Cyclobacteriaceae bacterium | reverse complement strand
CTTCCACCCAACCTTTGCTGTATTGACCGCGCACCGCGTTCTTTTGTAAATCTTCGGCTGTGAATTTTCGCATGGCCAGTAGTACATCTACTTTGCGGTTTCGAACTTCATCCGCTTCAAAACTGACGGGCGGCTCCATTGCCACCAGACACAGCAATTGTAGAATATGATTTTGCACCATATCACGCAGCGCTCCGGCTTCATCGTAGTATCCCCCACGATCGCCTACACCCAATTGTTCCGTTACTGATATCTGAACATGTTCAATATAGTTCCTGTTCCAAAGGGGTTCTAAAATCGAATTGGCAAAGCGAAATGCCAGGATGTTTTGCACAGTTTCCTTTCCAAGGTAGTGGTCAATGCGATAGATCTGCTTTTCTGAGAATATGCTATTCAGCAATTTATTCAATGCCTTCCCGGAAGCGAGATCACGACCAAATGGCTTTTCTATCACCACGCGTGACTTTTCCGGGTTGGCGGCGATCTTATGCTTCGCAAGATTTTCAGCGATCGGCGTGAAGAATCGTGGAGCCACCGCGAGGTAATAAATTACGCACGGCTCTTCTTTCCATTCTTCCTCCAGTTTTTTTATCCGTTGCGCCTGCTCGATATATGTTTTGTCATCAGTGATTTCAGACACCTGGAAGTAAACATTGGCTTCAAACGTTTTCCACTTTTGAGCATCCGCTTTACCGCTGCGCGAAAATTTATTGATGTCCTCCAACAATAGTTTTCGAAACTGATCATCCGATTGCTGAGTACGACCCATGCCGATGATCGCAAATTTATCTGGCATCCAACCGTCAATGAACAGATTGTACAAGGCAGGTATTAATTTGCGTGATGTAAGATCTCCGGTGCCACCAAAAATAAAAAAGATGGTGGGCTGGGACTGAACCGGACTTTTGGTTGAATTCATTTTATACTATTTTACTTAACAAACCATTGCGTATGGAACACACCTTCCTTGCCTATCAATTCATAAGTATGGGCCCCAAAATAATCGCGCTGAGCCTGGATAACATTGGATGGCATGCGCTCGCTTCTAAAGCTGTCAAAATAACTCAAGGCGGAAGAAAAAGCGGGTAAGGCAATGCCAGACTGAATAGCGGTGGATACTACGGAGCGAGTTGCCGGCAGTAGACTGCTGATCTTTTTCTGAATATTCTTGTCTAACAGCAAATGTGGTAAGTCCCGATCAGCCTTGTACGCCTGGTGAATATCTTCCAGGAATGCCGATCGGATGATACAACCTCCCCGCCAGATGAGTGCAATCCGGTCTAATTTTAGATCATACTTAAACTCATTCGAAGCCTGTGAAAGCAGGTGCATGCCCTGTGCATAAGCGAGAATGGTTGAAAAATAGAGCGCAGCCTCCAGTGATTGTACCATTTCAGTCGAAGCTTTCATTGGTGAAGCACCGCCCACGCCATACATGGCAGCAGCCTTGACGCGCAGCGCTTTGTATTTGGAAAGATCTCTCATGGAAACGGCCACATCGATAACCGAAAGGGGTGTCTGCAAATCCATGGCTACTTGTGAAGTCCATTTGCCTGTGCCTTTGGAACGAGCCTCGTCTTTGATATCATGTAACAGTAGATGATCTGAACCTTTTTCTTTGAAGGAAAGAATATCGCGGGTAATGTCCATCAGGAAAGATTGCAACCGCCCATTGCTCCATTCTTCGAACGTTGCATGAATTTTTTCGTCCGGTAGGTTCAACCCTTTTTTCATCATCTCATACGTCTCCGCCATTAATTGCATGATTCCGTATTCAATTCCGTTGTGCACCATCTTGACGAAATGTCCTGATGCCCCGGGTCCGATGTAGGTTACGCAGGGCTCGCCATTTACTTTTGCCGCTACGGCTTCAAAGATTGATTGAACTACTTTATAAGCTTCCGGATCACCTCCGGGCATCATGCTTGGTCCTTTCCGGGCGCCCTCTTCACCACCGGAAATGCCCATTCCAAAAAAATGCAACCCTTTTTCTTTTAGCGTCTGCACTCTGCGGTTTGTGTCAGTGAAGTGCGAGTTCCCTCCATCGATGATCAAATCACCTTTATCAAGAAGCGGTGTGAGTTCGTCAATGACATTGTCGACAATCTTTCCGGCCGGGACAAGCATCATGATAGCTCTTGGTTTTTTAAGGCTGTCAATAAATTCGTTTATTGAAGTGAAGCCTTTCACATTGTCTTTACCAGACGTGGAGGTCAGGAGCGAGGTCTTCTTTTCGTCTTTATCATGGCCAGCCACTTTAAAACCGTGATCTGCCACGTTCAACAACAGGTTGCGGCCCATTGTACCGAGACCGATCATTCCAAAAACATAATTATCGCCTTTCATTTATTTTTATTTTAAAGTTCAAAGTTTAAAGCTTAAAGTTTAAAGCTTAAAGTTCAAGGCCAGCAACAAGAATCCAGTCTACTTCTCCAATGCCTTTACCTTATCAAGCCTTCTGCGATGCCTTTCACCACCAATAAAACGGGCTTTTAGAAATGCGGAAATAAGTTCTTCGGCTGCCTTGCTACCCACAACCCTGCCGCCAAGACAAATTAAATTCATGTCATCGTCTTCGACACCCTGATGCGCTGAAAAGCTGTCATGAATCAATGCTGCGCGGACGTCACCAATTTTGTTGGCGGCGATGGAAGCTCCTACCCCACTGCCACAGATAGCAATGCCTCGTTCCACTTCTCCTGATGCCACCGCTTTGGCAAGCGGCACTACAAAATCCGGGAAGTCATCCGCGGGATTCAATTGGTGCGCGCCAAAATCCTTCAGGTTGTGCCCCAGTGAAGCAAGCCAGGATTTTATTTCCTCTTTAAGGACATAACCACCATGATCTGCAGCAATTCCAATTTTCATTTTGCAAGTCGGTCTTGACGAAGGTTTAATTATGCGATTAGTTCCTTCGCCTTGCTCACAACATTGTCGACGGTGAATCCAAAAAACTTCATGAGATCGGCAATGGGTCCTGATTCACCATAAGTGGTCATGCCAATAATTGCGCCCTCATCGGTTACATACTTATGCCATCCAAGCGGTGAAGCTGTTTCTACTGCCAGGCGTTTGCGGATGCCGGCAGGCAATATTTTTTCTTTATATGCGCTGTCTTGTTTTTCAAACAGTTCCCAAGAGGGCATGCTCACCACACGAGCGGGTATTCCCAGTTCCTTCAGCTTGGCCTGTGCCTCCATAATCAGGGAAACTTCTGAGCCCGTAGCTATTAAAATCACTTTTGGCTTTTCTGCAGAATCGGATACGATGTAAGCACCTTTTTCCAATTGCGAAGCGTTGCCATATTTTGTCTGGTCAATGACGGGCAGGCCTTGGCGTGTGAGCACAATCAATACAGGACCAGTTTTATGTTCCAACGCCACCCTCCACGCGTGCGCGGTTTCATTCGCATCTGCAGGTCGG
>JANYKP010000003.1 GCA_025358195.1 Cyclobacteriaceae bacterium | reverse complement strand
GCGGGTTAACACGAAATGCTTATATACATTAAAAAAGTAAATAATCAGAAGGATGGCAAATGCAAAGCAAGAAAAAACATCTTTAAAATATACATAGAAGTAAACGAATGGAAAATAGAATGGCTCCTGTTGAATCCAGAATTCTTTTGTTTGAGCATCCGAAAAGAAAATTGGAATCCAAGGACTGATGGCAAGAATCACAAGGATGGCGGCGCCTACTGATAAAATAATGAACTTCCTGCTAACAGGATAAAAAATCAGGATAAGGCAAAAAATAATGCCTTGAGCAGCAAAAACCACCAAACCAAAATAATGTGTGTACAAAAGTAACGCGGTCGAAAGCGTATAAAGAATAAAATCAAATACACGGCTTCTTTTTGCAGCGCGTATATAAAAATAATACGACATCGCTGAGACAAAAAAAAGAAGAGAATAAAATCTGGCTTCTTGAGAAAATAAAATGTGGATGTAACTGAAGGTGGTGATGGTTGCAGCGATCAAACCAGTGGGTTTATCTTTGACTTCCTTTCCCAGAAAGTACACGGCAACAATTCCAGCCAATCCCAGGGCCAACGCCATAAGTCTCCCAAAAAAATCTGTGAATGAGACTGCTTTGAACCAGGCATGCAGCAATAAAAAGAAGGCAGGCGGCTGGTCGAAAACACTGTAAGCAATAACGCCGGACCAGGATTGATCCGGATCAGCGCCGTTCATAGAGGCTATTTCGTCAACCCATAGACTTTGATATTCCAGTCGATAAAGCCGGAGGCCCATGGCAAGCAGTACAATGGCCGCCAGTGAAAGCGCTATTGAATGTCGATGGAAAAGTGATTTAATAGCCAATTAATGAGAGCGGTTGATGAAAAAGCAAGTATTGTTTGATTTAGCTAATTTTGTCGGTCATGAGGTACCGGTTTTCAAGATACTTGAGGTTTTTTATCTTCTTGGGAGACATTCTGGTCCTCAATGGGCTTTTTATAGCCCTCTACTTCACGGGGCACTTTATAATTGAAACCTTTAATGCTGAAACCAGTGACCGGTCCTGGTTCTTCTTCTTGCTGATACTGAATGTTTCCTGGCTGATTATCATATTTTATACCAATCCATATAAAATTTCCAGGGTATTCAATTTCGTTAAAATTATTGGAGAGATCATTTATACTGTTTTTCAACATTTCTTGGTCACGTCCACCGTCATTTATTTATTGGATTTTGAATTAGTACATAAATGGGGGCCGCCGCTAGTGTACTGTGCATTTCTTTTTTTTGTGTTACTGTGGCGCCTCATGTTCTTTTATTTTTTACAAATATACAGGGCCCGTGGATACAATTTCCGGTCGGTCATTGTTGTTGGTTATGGAGCCATTTCGAAACAAATGGAGTATTTCTTCCGCATGCATCCCGAGCATGGATACCGTTTTATCGGATTCTTTGATGATTTTTATAAACATCCCAAAATTCTTGGTAAAGTAAATGAAATCGATAGTTTTTTACAGACTCAAAAAATCGACGAGATTTATTGCTGCCTTCCCTATATCAAATATGGGGCTATTAAAAAGATCATCGATCTCTGTGAGGAACGATTTGTAAAAGTGAAATTGATAGCGGATTACCGCGCGTTTTCTTTTAAGGGCCTGGAACTTGAGCGCTACGACCATATTCCAGTGCTCAACGTCACATCGATGCCGCTGGATGACCGGAGAAACCAGGTTGTGAAAGGGGCGTTTGATATGATTTTTTCTGCTTTTATTTCAATTACTATTTTTTCCTGGCTGTTTCCGGTGATCGCACTGGCCATTAAGCTGGATTCAAAGGGTCCTGTGTTTTTCCGCCAACGACGAACCGGGCAAAACAATAACGAATTCTGGTGTCTTAAATTCAGGACGATGCGGGTCAATAACGAATCCGATCATCAGCAAGCCTCTCGAAACGATTCCCGCATTACGACGGTCGGTGCATTTCTTCGGAAGACCAGCCTGGATGAACTGCCGCAGTTTCTTAATGTGTTAAGAGGTGAAATGTCGATTGTGGGCCCACGACCGCATATGCTGAAACATACCGAAGAATATTCCAAAGTGATTGGCAAGTTTATGGCGCGCCATTTTGTTAAACCCGGTGTGACTGGCCTCGCTCAAAGCAAAGGCTACCGAGGTGAGACAAAAGATATTATCGATATGAAGAACCGCGTCAAACTGGACCGATTTTATATTGAAAACTGGTCGTTTCTCCTGGACATCAAGATTATTATTTTAACCATCTACGAACTTTTGCGTGGCAGCGAAAAGGCTTACTGATTTTATATGATCTCGCTGACACGTCTCATCGTCTTTTCCAGCATCTCGTTCCTCATTTCCTTCCTCTTGTTTCCCGTAATCATTAAAATTTTCAAACAACTAAAGTGGTTTGATGCCCCCGGCACCCATAAAATCCATTCCGATTTTGTGCCCTCCATGGGTGGCGTTTCGATTTTAGTGGGAACTTTTCTTGCCCTGCTGATGGCATTGCCATTACAGCAGTGGATCACCATGAAGTATTTTTTTATTTCTGTCACCCTGATGTTCCTGATTGGCCTGCGCGACGATGTGCTGGCGTTAACGCCGCGACAGAAATTATTCAGCCAGTTCTTGCCAGTATTTGTTTTGGTGTTTTTGGATAACGTAATGCTCGTTTCCTTTTATGGACTGATCAGGCAAAGCGACTTTTCAACCCCCGCTACTTACCTCATAAGTTTGTTTACTGTTATCATCATCACCAATGCCTACAATTTGATCGACGGGATTGATGGCCTGGCAGGTACCATCGGATTTTTAGCCATGTTCTTTTTCGGTGTATGGTTTTATATGGCGGATTTATCATTCTTGAGTTTGATTGCCTTGTGCTTTGCAGGTGCACTTTTTGCTTTCTTGTTATTTAACTGGCAACCGTCAAGTATTTTCATGGGGGATACCGGTGCACTTACAGTAGGATTAGTCCTGTCGTTTTTTGCCGTGCGTTTTATCAATTATAACTTCCAGTTGCCCGAAGGTCATGTCGCAAAATTCAATGCCTCTATTTCAACGGCCATCTGTGTTCTCATTATTCCAATTTTTGATACGCTCCGGGTGATTATCCTTCGCCTTCGGAACATGGAGTCTCCCTTCCATGCCGACCGCAAACACCTCCACCACCGGCTCCTGGCCATTGGTTTATCGCATTCCGGTGCGGTGAAGTGGATAGCGGGGATCAACATATTTTTTGTTGTCCTGGCGATTCTGCTGAAGACTCAACCTGATCTCATCCTATTGCCAATCATTGTTATACTCTGTTTGCTGATTAGTTTTACGTTGAAGTTGAAGCAGCAAGCGACACTCAATTCTTTAAAAAATGCTTGATCAGGTAGAAACACTAAGGAAAGAAATACAATCGCTGCGACCTAAAACTTCGGGAGAAGTGGAGTCTTTCCGCCTTAAATACCTCAGCCGCAAGGGAGTTATTCCCCAGCTTTTTGATGATTTGAAATCCCTCCCGTCGGAAAAGAAAAAGGAAACTGGCAAACCCCTCAATGAGCTCAAACAACTAGCCGAAGCGAAATTAAGGGAATGGTTAGCGGCAGTAGAATCGGAAGGTATGGAAGAACAGCCAGAGATTGACTTGACCCTGCCGCCCATTCCCAACAAGATCGGAAGCCAGCATCCACTGAATCTGACACGCTACCGCATCATTGAAATTTTTGAAAGGCTTGGATTCAACGTGTCAGATGGCCCAGAGATTGAAGACGATTGGCACAATTTCTCAGCCCTCAATTTTCCGGAGAACCACCCGGCCCGCGAAATGCAGGACACTTTTTTTATTGAGCGAAACCCGGATCGGCTGCTGCGGACTCATACATCCAATGTGCAGATACGGCTCATGGAGTCGCAAAAGCCACCGATCCGGTCCATCATGCCGGGAAGGGTCTATCGCAACGAAGCTATTTCAGCGCGCGCTCACTGCTTTTTTCACCAGGTCGAGGGATTGTACATTGATAAAAACGTAAGCTTTTCCGACCTCAAACAAACCTTGTATCATTTCGCGAAAGAAATGTTTGGCAAGGACACAAAGATCCGGTTGCGACCTTCTTTTTTTCCATTTACCGA
>JANYKP010000016.1 GCA_025358195.1 Cyclobacteriaceae bacterium | reverse complement strand
CCGCTAAATTTCGGGATAATATAGATCAATCCGTTACCTCAAGTTACGTGATAATTGTTAAAGTGGCTCTCACCGGGAATGGCAGCAAAAAGCCAAAAGCTAAAAGTGGCATTAGCACTCGGGAGCTGCTTTCTGGTTTTTCATCAAGCTGCACACTGAATTACAAATGCAAATTGTGACTATCTTTCTTCAGAAGCATTATTTGCACATAGTCTGTAGCCATGACGGAGGAAGATATCCGCAAAGAAAATGAGATAGTAGTGCGGTCCAAGCGTGACCCGCGGGCCTTTGCGGAACTCTATGAAAAATATTTCGACCGGATTTATTATTACCTCCTTCGTCAGACGGATGATGAAGAAACGGCCGGTGACCTCTGCTCACAGACATTTGTCAATGTCCTCAACCATCTTTCAAGATATGAGTTCAGGGGCCTTCCTTTTTCAGCATGGCTATACAAAATCGCATCCAATGAGGTGAATAAATTCTACAGGAAGAAGAAAGGGAAAAAAGTTTTCAGCATCGAGGAAGTAAAAGTACGTGAGCTGGTAGAACGAAATAATACCGATGGTTTACAAGATTGGGATGAAGAGATCATACAACGACTGCTGATCTACCTGAGAGACCTACCAACGGAAATGCTACACGTATTGCAGCTTAGATTCTTTGAGGATAAAGACTTCAAAGAAATTGCATTCATTTTGGATATGACAGAGAGCGGTGCAAAAATGCGCACCTATCGTGCCCTGGATAAGTTGCGGAAGAATTTTAATATTAAAGTTAAATACAATGAGTAAACACGAGATACGATTGCGGAGGCAGAAACTTACCGCACGGGGTACCGAGCGTTACCGCAACTACGGTGCGGTACTGCAGCGACACGAGGAGGAGAAACGAATTAAAAAAATCCTTCGGGTATTTACATTCCTTTTAATTATTATGATTCTCATCGTGCTTCTTGTGATCGTGTTCCGCATGGAAAAGACGGCTGACAAAAGGATAATAAGGCCCGGTGAATATAGCCGGATCAAATCTTGAAATAAAAATATGACCGGAGGATTCAAGTCCATCATACATTCGAAATAAACTTTCCCAAAATCACATTTCTCAGGATTCACAAAGAAAAAGCCGGACCATAGCGTCCGGCTTTCCAGCTTAAAAAATCATTCGATCGGGGGCAGTAAAAAAATCATAACCCACCTGCCTCAACTCATTTTACATAAATGAGTCCCGATCAAAAAGAAGGCACTCCGGCACCGGCAAAAAATATTTACCACCAACAACCACTACGAATGGAGTAAATGACCAGTCGTGCCGGAAATGCCAAGCCTTACCCCTAGCCCCACTCCGAAGCGGAGAGGGGAAAGAGTGCACCTCACCCACCACTCTCTTTGGAGAATGGAATCCCTCTCCTCCGGAGGGGGATTTAGGGTGAGGCTAGTCCACATTGTCATGCAAAAATTTATTGTTACCCAACAAATTATTGTCATCATTTAAATTGTATTTGGAAATAAAACGCTCCGATGAGTGCGGCACGTTTTCCATCTTGACACCTCTTCGCAAATAGGCGGGTAGGGTCCACTTCTCATTGAACTCTTCTTTGCTCATTTCCTGTTTCCTGGCGGCCTTTAGTCTTTCTCTCCGCTCCTTGGCTTGCTGTTCGAGGCGTTGTTTTGTCTTACGCATTTCCATCATACCTTCTTCATTAATGATCTGATCGGCGGAAACTTCCTTTCCAATTTCAAATTCATCGTCATCCCCTTTAAACTTGCCGATATCGTCCTCATCCGCTTCATCGTCTTCAAATTTTTTGGCGACAACTTCCTGATTGTCAAATAGACTTAAGGTGTAGTTCCTTTCCTGAAGCGGTGCCTCTTCCTTTTTGAAAGGCTTCTCCTCTGGCTTGATGTAAATGGGCTTTTCCTCTGGCTTTACGTAAACCGGTTTCTCTTCAGGCATCTTTAGTACCGGGACTTCTTCAACCTGTTTTTTGGCAGGCAATTCTTCGTGATCATCGAAGAACGGCTCATCTTTTATCAGATCAGAGAAAATCATTTCGTCAGTTATTTTCAATTCGATCTCCTGGTTTCGCTCGTTCACCGAATTGTCGGCCATTTCCGTCATCATGAGCTGACTTTTTTCAAGGTCCAGCACCTTTTTTTCATCTGGTTTTTTTGCTGCACCTGCGCTTCTTCCTTCGCCTGCAAATCCTGTGGCAATAACAGTTACCCGGATGCAATCCCCCAAGGCAGCATCCACGCCATGACCGAAGATCACTTCGCATTCATCGCCTGATTGTTCCTGAATATACTCCGTGATCTGGCTCAACTCATCCATTTGTAGTTCAGCTTCCTCCCCGGAAATAATCGAAAGCAATATTCTCTTCGCCCCCATGATGTCCTTGTTATCCAACAGCGGTGAAGCAAGCGCTTGCTGAGCCGCACGTATGGCGCGATTATCACCGCTTGTCTCGGCGGAGCCCATTACGGCAGCGCCGGCATTGAGCATAACGGTACGAACATCCTGAAAGTCAACATTGACGTAACCTGCCAGTGTGATAATTTCCGCAATCCCTTTCGCAGCGGTCGTCAATATGCTATCTGCTTCACCAAATGCCTGGCTGATTGAAAGGTTACCGAACATTTGGCGCAACTGATCATTCAGAATCGCGAGTACCGTATCGCAATTGCTACGCATGGCATCCAGGCCTGCCTGACCCTGACCGATTTTCTTACGTCCTTCAAAGCCGAAAGGCATGGTCACTATACCAACGGTAAGGATGTCCATCTCTTTGGCGATTTTGGCGATGATGGGCGCTGCTCCAGTGCCCGTGCCTCCACCCATACCCGCGGTAATGAAAACCATTTTTGTTCCAGCAAGCACGTCACGGATTTGTTCTTTGCTTTCCATGGCCGCTGCACGCCCAACTTCAGGGTTGGCTCCGCAGCCAAGACCTTCTGTGAGGTTGGTACCGATTTGCAACTTGGTAGGCACCGGACTACTGTTCAGTGCTTGCAAGTCGGTGTTGCACACGATAAACTCAACATCCTTGATGCCGAGCCTGAACATGTGATTCACCGCGTTGCTGCCGCCACCGCCCACACCAATCACCTTGATGATCGATTTGTGGTGTCTTGGCAAATCAAATTTGTAGGTTGATCCTGTTTCAAACATGACAATTATTGTTTAGTAGTGGTTAAAAAATTTTGTATTAATCCCGTTCATCTTTCTTAATCCTTAAATCCTGATCAGTACTCGTTTTTTCCATCCAAATCGTCGATCAGCAATCCTTTGGTTTTGTTCAAGATGCTGCTGAAGAAATCAGTAGCAGGCTTCGCTTTCTTCACTTTTACCAAGGCCCTGTTTTCCTTTGCTTCACGGTAGCGCTCTTCACGCTCATCCAGCGAACGGAAACCAGCCAGTACAAGTCCCACAGCCGTGGCGTACATCGGACTTTTTACCGCTTCGAGTTTACTCTTTCCCAGATGCTCATTGGGATAACCAATGCGTGTGTCCATTCCGGTCATATACTCTACCAGGTGCTTCAGGCTGTTGAGCTGTGAACCGCCACCGGTGATGACAATACCACCCGCCAGTCTTTTTTCAAAACCACAACTGATGATTTCTGTATGGACCATCTCGACGATTTCTTCCATGCGTGCCTGGATAATATTTGACAGATTTTTTACCGAGATCTCTTTGGCGGCACGATTCCGAATGCCCGGAATGGAAACAATTTCATTCGGACTGGCTTCCTCTGCGATGGCTTTTCCAAACTTAGTCTTCAATTGCTCTGCTTGCTTCGCCATCACCATCAGTCCCGTCTGGATATCATTGGTGAGAATATTTCCGCCAAACGGGATAACAGAAGTATGACGAATGATGTTGTCATAGAAAATCGCGATGTCGGTGGTGCCACCCCCAATGTCAATCAGACAAACGCCAGCTTCTTTCTCTTCATCGCTTAACACGGCCAGGCTGGATGCGAGTGGTTCAAGTATTAAGTCTTCGATTTCCAACCCCGCTCTGCGCACGCATTTATTAATATTATTGATTGCGCTCGTCTGTGCAGTGATGATGTGGAAGTCAGCCTCAAGCTTCACGCCACTCATGCCCACAGGGTCCTTGATACCTTCTTCATAGTCGACCGTATAGTCCTGTGGCATGACATGAATGATCTCACTGCCCGGAGGGATCACGATGCGATACATGTCTTCGGTGAGTCGGCTGACATCTTCGATACTAATTTCGTCGTCATTCGAGGTGCGTGTGATGCTGCCATGATGAATGGTGCTGCGGATATGCTGCCCCGCAATCCCCACGTTGACCACGCCGATATCGGTGCCAGACATATCGCTGGCCTCTTTTACCGCCTTCTCGATAGCGCACACGGTCTTATCGATATTGGTAACAATGCCTTTGATAACACCCTCGGACTCTGCCTTACCCAAGCCGAGCACTTCAAGCTTACCATACTCATTTTTGCGGCCTACGATGACGCAGATTTTTGTAGTCCCGATATCAAGGCCGACTACTATTTTTTCCTTTTCCATGGTTGTTAATTTTTTATAGTGGTTGTTTTTTCTTTGTTAAAAAAATATATGGACTGATTGTGGTTCATCTTTATTTATTATTGACCGTTCCTCTCATTCTGCTATTATTTGTCCTTCGTATTTCAAATTCACACGTTCATACCGGGTCCATCCTTTTTGAGGGAGAACTTCTTTGTAAAAGACCATAAGCTTTTTAAACTTCGTCTCAAAATTTTCAGGCGTTCCGAACTCCACCAATTGACCGGTTACCTGCGGATAGATCGTAATCTCGCCCCGTCCATTGATATCCAGCTGGGCGATTTGCGCTTTCCAAAAAGGTTCTTCACTGATGAACGTAATCATCTCCATAAGTTTTTTGTCTTCTTCTAGCTTCATCAGATCACCTTTTTCCAAAAGGTGCTTTACAAATTTTCCGCTGATAACCATCACACGTGATGTAAACTTCTCCGAAATTCCCATCGTGATTCCTTCTTCCGACAGGTAGGCATCCGGAGCGTCCTCTTGAGCAAACCGTGCAATCGGTCTTCTCAACTTGATCATTACGATCAGGTTTCCTTTGAGGTCCCCATATAGTTCTGCCTCCCGGATGTGTTTGTCATACTTTAGTTTTGTCTCGATAGCCTTGAGGTTGATCCGTGACAGGTTGGTCCCTCTCACCGGCTGGCCGCTGGTTTCCACCAGTCGAAGGATGTCCGCTTCATCCAAAAAATGATTGTCATTGAGATTTTCTATCTCAACGATAATGTCTTTACACAGTGTGCCCCCTTGTTTGCGTTCACTGAAAGCAATCAAAAACGAAAGTCCGATAATGGCGACTCCGATCTTAATCTCTTTTCGTAGGTTCAGCTTAACTTTCATATTTCTTTGTCAACAAGTCTTTTATTGGCTTTACGAACGTATCAATGTCGCCGGCTCCCACCGTTGCGAGCACTTCAAAGTCAAGTGAATCAAGCTTTGTTAATAAATCCTTCTTACTGCTCCTGATCTTGGAGGGGCAGATCACATCTTTAAAAATTATATCCGACGTTACACCGGGGATGGGTAACTCCCGTGCTGGATAGATATCCATCATCACCAGTTCATCTGCAAGGCTCAAGCTTTTTGCAAAGCCCTCAGCAAAATCCCGGGTGCGTGTGTACAGGTGCGGCTGGAAGACTACCGTAATTTTCTTGCCCTGGTACATCGCCTTTAACGACTTTAAAAACGCCTCAATTTCGGCAGGATGGTGAGCGTAGTCATCAATGAAAATGTGTCCCTTATTTCGATAGACAAACTCAAACCTGCGCTTCACGCCTTTGAAAGAGGCCAATGCCTCCTTGATTGTTGCGTCATCCACGCCAACTTCCTGAGCTACCACAGCGGCTGCGATCGCATTCTCCACGTTATGAAAACCCGGGACACCGAGCTGTACATTTTCAATCTTCCTGTCAACGCCAAGAAGATCGAACTTAAAAAATCCGTCGTCGGTGGTGAGATTGCCGGCAAAAAATTGTCCCTGATTAATACTGTATGTCTTTTTAGTGTGAGGATGACCGGATGGCGCCAATGATTCAACCGATTTATGAATTACCAGCATACCCTTCTGATCAATTTGTTTGATGAAATCCTTAAACGATGTCAACATGCTGGCGTGATCACCGTAAATATCCAGGTGGTCCGGATCAGCCGATGTGATCACTGCGATGTCCGGAAACAAACGGAGAAACGAGCGGTCAAACTCATCCGCCTCTGCCACCACAATGGTTTCTTTTTTTACTTCGCCGTGCATCACCAGGTTAGAATCATAGTTGGAAGCAATGCCTCCCAGAAAAGCCACCATGTCTTTACCTGCCGATTTTAAAATGTGGGCGATCAATGACGACGTTGTTGTTTTTCCGTGCGTGCCGGCAACGGCGATTGTCTTATAGTCCTTTGAAATCAAACCCAATACCTCCGAACGTTTGAGAATCGTGAAGCCTTGGTCTTTCAGGTAAGCATGCTCAGCATGATCTTTAGGAATAGCCGGTGTAAATACCACCAACGTCTTTTCTTTTGAGAGGTAGCCGGGAATAAATTCTACCTTATCATCAAAGTGGAGCTCCATACCCTCTTCGATCAGCTCATGCGTGAGTGGCGTCGGCGTGCGATCATACCCCGCCACGCGCAGGCCCTTGCGTCTGAACCACCGTGCCAGTGCACTCATGCCAATCCCACCGATGCCGAGAAAATAGATACTATCGTAGTCGTTAAACTTCACACAATTAATTTTTCAATTTCATTGACAATCTCTTCTGCTGCATTGGGTTTCCCCAGCCGTCCAATATTTTCGCGAAGTTCATGACAGCGCTTCTCATCGTGCAGCAGTTTTATTGCTTCATCCACTAATTTTTCTTTTGCATGCTGGTCCGGTATCAGAATCGCCGCATTCTCTTTCACAAGCGCTATCGCATTTTTTGTCTGATGATCTTCAACCACATTGGGCGAAGGCACCAGCAAAGCAGGTCTCTTTGCCAGGCACAATTCGGAAATTGACAAAGCGCCTGCCCGCGACACAACCACGGTGGCTACGGCATACGCCAAATCCATTTCTTTCAGAAAATCATACAGCCGAACCTTTCTTAAATCCTTATTGGCAATCTGCGCCTTCACGCTTTCATAATAAATTTTTCCTGTCTGCCAGATCAATTGAACATTGGAAGCGATCAACTGATCCAGACCGGCCAGCAAACTTTCGTTAATCGTCCTGGCACCTCCGCTTCCTCCCAGCACGAGCAAGGTGCGGTCGTTGGAGGTGAATCCGAAGTGATTGAGCGCTGTGTCGTGTTTGCTTTCCAGGTTGATGATGTCCTTTCTGACAGGGTTACCGGTCAATTGAACTTTGTCTTTCGGAAAATATCTTTCCATACCGGGGTAGGCGACGCAGATACGCTGCGCTTTTTTTGCAAGTCCCTTATTGGTAAGGCCCGCATAGGAATTTTGCTCCTGCAGGACCGTGGGAATTTTGTATCGCGTAGCAGCCATCATCATCGGACCACTGGCATACCCACCTGTACCCACCGCTGCATGCGGTCGGAATTCTTTAACAATACTCCTGGCTTTCCAATAGCTAATAATAAGCTTGAATGGAAATGCAAGGTTTGATAATGAAAGACTCCGCTTAATTCCACTGATCCATAACCCCACAATCCTATACCCTGCTTCAGGTACCCGTATCATTTCCATTTTTCCTTGGGCACCTACAAACAGGATATCAGCATCCGGATGACGCTCCCGGAAAGCATTGGCAATTGCAATGGCCGGGAAGACATGTCCACCTGTACCACCGCCGGAGATAATAAGTCGATATGGTCGGCTAATTCTACTCACGCTGCTTTTTCCAAATTTTTATTATCCTTCATTTCTTCATTCTCCATTTGCTGTCCCCAGTTCGATTCTTGTTCGCCCCGGCTAACGCTTAAAATTATTCCCACCGACAATCCGGTGAATACCATCGCGGTGCCACCCATGCTGATCAGGGGAAGTGGCTGACCGGTTATCGGTCCAAGTCCTACGACCACACCCATGTTCACCATCGCCTGGCAGACCAAATCGAAGCTCAATCCCGCGGAAAGCAGCCCACCAAAAGCACGCTCTGAATTATAAGCAGCCTTCATTCCACGATGCAACAAAATCAAGTAAAGAGACAGCACCACGACACCACCGATCATACCATACTCTTCGATGACGATTGCGTACACAAAATCAGAATAAGGGTGTGGAAGAATGTTTCGCTGATCACTGTTACCAGGACCCTTCCCAAAAATTCCACCCGTGGCCACCGCTATTCTTCCATGTTTTGCCTGGAAGGGGAGTTCGCTGCCGTTGATAAAACTCAGGATCCGGTTCTTGGCTGTTTCACCGCGCACACCAAATTTTAGCGCTACTGCCCCAGCCAACAATCCTACTAAAACAAGCATCGCCAGGTATTTCATCGGTACACGACCAATAAACATCACCAACATGCACGTGGCGAATAGTAAAACAGCGGTCGATAAATTGGTGAGTGCGATCAACCCGCATATCACCCCGGTCCAAATCAGCATGGGGATTAACGACTCTTTTATATCCTCAATGTTTTGCTGTTTCTTGGACAGCATACTGGCGAGATTGATGATCAGGGCCAGGCTGGCGAAATCAGATGGCTGAAACGACGTGTTGATAATTGGCAGCGTGATCCACCGCGCCGCATCATTGATTGTTGTTCCGTTGGTGAATGTGTAAATCAACAAGGGTACACTTATCCACAGCGCCAGTCGTGAAATTTTTGAATAGTAGCGATAATCAATTTTGTGTGCCAACCACATGGAGGCCAAGCCCAGGACCACCATGAACGTGTGCTTCACCAGATACAATTCCGGACTCACCGTCCGCTTGTAGGCCAGTGTACCGATGGAACTGTAAACCACCAGAATGCTGATCAATGAGAGCGCGAAGACTACAGCCCAAATAACCGGATCCCCCAGTAAGTTTTTGTCGGACCATTCCTTAATCTTTTTCATAATCCCGTTTTTCTTCAGACTGATGCTTTTACCTTTTCGATTTCCATCTTGGCCTGCAAGACCGCCTCTCTAAACTGGTCGCCACGGTCTTCATAGTTTTTAAACAAATCAAAACTTGCGCATGCAGGAGAGAGCAACACCACATCGCCCTTCTCCGCTGACCGTAACGCGAGCTGCACCAACTCCTTGACGCTTTGTGTTTCTAGTATTTTCGGAACAGTTTTCTCAAAAAATTTCTTCAGCTTTTCGTTGTCCTTGCCCAGACAAATGAGTGTCTTCACCTTTTTCTCCACCGCTACCTTGATTAAATTGTAATCATTGCCCTTATCGATGCCACCAGCGATCCAGACCAGTGGTTTGTCATAACTTCCAAGCGCGTAGACGACTGAATCTACGTTGGTAGCTTTGGAATCATTGACGAACTCAATGCCGTCAATCGTTGCGATAGATTCAAGTCGGTGCGGAGCATTTTTAAATGTCTTTAGCCCTTCGCGGATTTTCGTATCGGTCACTTTTGCCAGGTATGCTGCCGATACGGCGGCCATGGTATTTATTAAATTATGCGTTCCTTTTAATGTTGTGTCTGATTGGGCGATTTTGAATGACTTCTTTCCAAACTGGAACACCATTTTCTTTCCGTCAAAATGGGCTGATGTAATCGCCTCGTGATCCAATGAAATTTCTACCCGATACGCTTCCGTTGATCGTTGCTTAGCCTCCGGTCCCGAAATAGGATCATCGGCATAGTAAATAAAATAATCTTTAGACCCCATGTTCTTCACCAATCTGAATTTGCTGTTGATATAGTTGGTCATCTTTTTTTCATAGCGGTCAAGGTGATCCGGTGTGATGTTCAAAAGCACACCGATATGCGGATGGAAGGTTTGCGTTCCATCTAACTGAAAGCTGCTAAGCTCCAGCACATACCAATCATGTTCTTCGGTGGCAACCTTGCGTGCCAGGCTTTCGCCTACATTGCCTGCGAGCGTCACTTTTTTCTCGGCATTTTTCAGAAGATGGTACGTCAGCAGCGTCGTGGTCGTTTTTCCATTCGTACCGGTGATGGCGATGATTTTTCCTTTCAGGTAACGAAAGGCAAATTCAATCTCATCGATGATCGCAATCTTTTTCGATTTAATTTTTTTAACAATCTCCACCTTGTCTGAAATGCCCGGGCTCTTGATGACCAGAGTTGCATTCAGGATTTTGTCCTCACTGTGCTGGCCCTCCTCGAATTCGATCGAATGTTGAAGTAGGTCATCCTTATGCTTGTCCTTGAGTGAACCGAGGTCGGAAACAAACACATCAAAGCCCTTGACTTTCGCCAATAGCGCCGCACCTGTGCCGCTTTCTCCACCACCCAATATGACTACTCGCTCTGTCATAGAATTTTACGTAACTATGTCACCTTAATTTTAAAGTTGCCAAACTGAAAATCGCCAGCAGTATTCCCACAATCCAAAAACGCGTTACGATTTTGGATTCATGGATGTTTTTCTTTTGGTAATGATGATGGATGGGTGACATCAGGAGAATTCTTCTTCCTGCACCATACTTTCTCTTCGTGTACTTGAAATAGGTTACCTGCATCATCACCGACACTGTTTCAATCAGGAATACACCACATAAAACCGGTATCATCAGCTCCTTTCGTACGGCCAATGCCACCACGGCGATAATCCCTCCCAGCGATAAGCTACCAGTATCACCCATGAAGACCTGGGCTGGATACGCATTGTACCAAAGGAATCCAAGGCATGCACCAACGAAGGCCGTACAGAAAATAACCAACTCGCCGAGGTTGGGGATATACATGATGTTGAGGTAACTACTAAAGTCAACACGACCGGATAAGTAGGCGAAAATGGCAAGCGTCAAACCAATAATGGCGGATGTGCCCGCTGCAAGGCCATCAATTCCATCGGTAATATTAGCACCATTCGATACCGCCGTGACGATAAGTATAACGATCAGGGTGTAGGTGATCCAGGTGTAATTCGTATCAAGCCATGGAATGAGGGTGCTGTAGTCAAATTCATTGTTCTTCAGAAAAGGGACCGTCGTCTTGGTCGACTTAACTCCAATCTCAGGTTTCACCTCGCTGCTGAGTACGGACACTTCCGATGGGGTCATCATGATGGTGTTCTTGTCACGAATCACAACGTCTTCATTGAAATACAGAGTAAGCCCTACAACCAATCCAATAACAACCTGGCCAACAATTTTGAAACGGCCGGCAAGTCCTTCTTTGTTCTTCTTGAATACTTTTATGTAGTCATCCAAAAATCCGATTAACCCCAATCCAATGGTAGCAGTGATCAACAAGACAATGTAAACATTGTCAAGTTTGGCTAGCAGAAGTGTTGGAATAAGGATAGCGGCCAAGATGATGATACCGCCCATCGTAGGAGTTCCTTTCTTTTGCAACTGCCCTTCGAGTCCAAGATCCCGGATATCTTCACCCACTTGCTTTCTTCTCAAATAGTCAATCAGCTTCTTGCCGAAGGTGATGGTGATCAGTAATGACAATACCGCGGCAGCTCCTGCGCGGAACGAGATGTATTGAAACACCCCCGCTCCAACGAGATCAAATTGTTTATCCAGGTATGTGAATAAATAGTATAGCATTCAATTAAACATTTGAAGATTAAATGATTTGAAGATTGAGAGCATGATTTTCAAATTCCCAAATTGTTCTATTTTCAAATTTTCAAATTCTTTCATCTTCAAATTTTCAATTGCCCCCATTTTCAAATCCTTCATCAATTGGCAAACATTTTTAACATTCTCGCCACCACTTCCCGATCATCAAAGGGTCTTTTCACTCCTTTAATCTCCTGGTAGGTTTCATGTCCTTTCCCGGCCACGAGGATAATGTCCTTTTCTTTTGCGAGCATGCAGGCCGTCTTGATCGCTTCTTCGCGATCAACCATTACCAGTGTTTTCTTTGCATCGGTAGGGCCCACGCCTTTTTGCATCTCACGGATAATCTCCATTGGATCTTCATCGCGCGGGTTATCAGAAGTAAAAATTATTTTATCCGAGTACTTGCAGGCAATGGCTGCCATCAATGGTCGCTTTGTTTTGTCACGATTACCGCCACAGCCGAAAATTGAAATCACCTGCTCCTGGCCTGAACGAAAGTGTGAAATGGTTTCTAACACATTCTTCAATGCATCCGGCGTATGTGCATAATCTACAATGGCTGTAAACTTCGACCCGGGCATAACCAACTCGAATCGCCCAACGGCCCCTGTCATCGAAGAAAGTCGCAGTAGAACTTCTTCAGGATCCTCCTCTAACAATACCGCTGCACCATACACAGCCAGGAGATTGTAGGCATTGAAATCACCGATCAGCTTGAACCATACATTCCGATTGTCAATTTCGATCTCCAGACCTTCAATCGAATTGGTAATGATCTTCGCTTTGAAGTTGGCCATTTTTTGCAATCCATACGTGTGTTTCTTTGCCTTGGTGTTCTGTACCATGACCATTCCGCGCTTATCATCTACATTTACAAGCGCGAAGGCATCCGATGGCAACGCATCAAAAAAACACTTCTTCGCACGGATGTAGCTCTCAAAGGTCCGGTGGTAATCGAGGTGATCGTGGGTGATGTTTGTAAACACCCCACCTGTAAAAAATAGGCCTTCTGTCCTCCCCTGGTCTACCGCGTGCGAACTCACTTCAATAAAACAATGGGTACAGTTGGCCTGGATCATTTTTACCAGCATCTCATTGATCACGAGCGGATCAGGCGTAGTGTGTGTGGCTGGAAAAACCTGATCATGAATGCGATTCTCGACGGTCGAGAGCAAGCCGCTGCGATGGCCGAGTGAACTGAATAATTTGTAAAGCAGTGTAGCAACGGTTGTCTTACCGTTCGTTCCCGTCACTCCTACTAATTTTAATTTCTTGGATGGGTTACCATAAAAATTACTGCAAATAATTCCCAGCGAATGTGCGCTGTTTTTTACGGTGACATAGGTGATACTTTCATGTATGCTTTCAGGCAACACCTGACAAACCACTGCAATGGCTCCGGAAGTAATGGCCTTGTCAATAAAATCGTGACCATCCGACAGGGTACCCTTAATCGCTACAAAAAGATATCCTTGCTCTACTTTTCGGGAATCAAATGCAACTCCTTTAACTTCCACATTCATGTCGCCGGAGGTAGCGGTGATCCGCACAGTATATAATATGTCCCGTAACTCAATCATTAGCTCAATCGAATATGGATTTGTGATCCTTTTGAAATTCTCGTCCCCGGTGAAAGCGATTGCGCGGACACCCTTCCTTTTCCCTGGTGCACCACCCGCAGTCCCGTTTTCTCCAACAAGTAAATTGCATCACGTAAAGTCATGCCCTGCACGTCCGGCACATGGTCTTTGATCACCACGTTTTGCTTCCACGTTACGGCGTTGCCGTTTTTTGTTGCCTTGATCCACTCCTCTTCAGTTGTCGAGTGGTTGGAAATGCCTAACTCGTTGCATAACATGGTAAGCTCATCCTGTCTGCCTGCGCGGATCGTAGGAAAAACTCCCAACTCCAACACCGGTTTTTTTTGCATGGCAAGGTGCAACTCCAGATCGCGGGAATAAATATTATCCGCTATTTCCTTGAAGACGGGCCCCGCCACGCTATTGCCATACTGATAAATTCCTTTTGGATTCTTTATCAGCACAATGGCTGAGAATTTAGGCGCATGTGCCGGGAAATAACCGACAAACGACGTGATGTACTTCTTCTCGTAATGATTGTCTTTCAAAATCTGGGCAGTACCTGTTTTCCCGGCAATACGGTAGTAGGAGTTTTTTAAATTTTTGGCTGTGCCCCTGTCAACCACACCATCCAATAAGAGCTTCAGTTGATTCAGTGTTTTCCTGGAACAAATCTCAGGATTGATTACCTCCGTTTCGAATACCTTCTTTACTTCATCCGCCTGGCTAATGGATGTAACAAACATCGGTTTGATCATTTTTCCGTCGTTCGCCACCGCATTGTATAAGGCTAAGGTGTGCAACGGTGAAATCTCAAAACCATATCCATAGGCCATCCATGGCAACGTGATGCCACTCCAGTTTTTATCTTTTGGCCTGGAGATTTTGGGATATGCCTCCCCCGTAATTTGCAAACCTAATGGCTTGGAGAGTTTCAGTTCGTCTACATACTGTAAAAATTTGGAAGGTTTCGTGCCAAAATGCTTGTCCATCAATTTCGCCATGGCAATGTTTGACGATCGCTCGAATGCATCTTTGATTGTGATCCGTCCAAAACCGCCTTCCTCGTGATCGCGCACTTTTATATTGTAAAAAGTGTATTCGCCATTTCCGGTATTGATGCTGTCCGTCAACTCGATACTCGTCTCTTCCAGCAAGGCCATCATAGTAACTAACTTGAAAGTGGAACCGGGTTCAATCGAACCACCGACTGCAGTATTCAGTACTTCATGATAGTTGCCCTTGCCATCGGCGCTCAAATTAGATATCGCTTTGATGTGTCCTGTCTTCACTTCCATTACTACCACAGTTCCCAGGTCCGCATTGTGTTGCTGCATGGCGCGATAGAGTGAGGTTTCAGCAACATCTTGTAGATTAATATCAATGGTCGTCTGAATATCCAATCCATCGATGGCTTTGATATTGTTAGCGTCAAACACCGGTTTCCAGGTGTCGCCGGCAATTTTTTGGAACAACGCCTCGCCATGCTGACCACCCAATGCGTCTTCAAAACTATATTCCAGGCCTACGCCTTTACCGTTTTCATTTACAAAACCGATGGTCCTTCGACTGAGATTGGAAAAAGGCCTGTAGCGCACATCCATCTTTTCAAAGAGTACACCACCCCGCAATCTTCCTTCACGAAAAATGGGCCACGTGGACATCTCCTTTTTTGTTTGAAAGTTTATTTGCCTCTTGTTAAGTATGAGGTATTGTCTGCCTGACTCGCGCGCATCGCGTATCATCCGCTTGTAGTCGGTGGCGGAGCGGTCTTTGTAATAACGTGCCAGTAAAAGAGACAACGAGTCGATATCCTTGCGGAAGATTTCATCTTTTACCAGGGTGGGGTCCATGGCTATTTTATAAAATGGCAGGGAGGTGGCCAGCAGGCTGCCATTGTCCGAATAAATATTGCCGCGGGTAGCGTTGACTTTCTTATAATCAAAAGATATCTCATTGCTGATCCGGGTCCACTTCTCTCCTTCCGCAAACTGGATATGACCAACCTTCGCTGCCACACATACAGCGAAAACCACAATTGCCAAAAAAGCAACGCGTACACGTATTAATATGGACTTCTTAATATTCACCTTCTTTTATTGCTACTTTAGTGGGAGGATTCAAGCTTTCTTTCAAACCAATTACTTTAACTTTTCTGGCCACTTCACTCTGTTTGCTTGCATACATGAGGTCCGACTTTAATGTGGTGTAATCCGCACGCAGATCTTCTACTTCTGACTGAGCATGGTCGATGCGGCGCACGGTTTTTTCCGAGTAATGCGTGTTGCTGATATAAAGTAGTCCGATCAGCATGACGAACATGATCTTTGGCAGATATTGGACCGGGAAGCCTTCTTCGAAATAAGTTTCTAGTTTCAGCCGTCTTTCCAAACCGGAGAATATCCCCGAACCATCCCCTGAAGGTTTTATCCTGGTCTCATTTGTCCTTTCTTGCTCAATTCGAAATTTATTCTCGCTCATTTATTTCGTTAATTGTTAATCATATTCGTCATTTATCTCCTCTCCGCTACCCTTAACTTTGCGCTTCTCGCTCTGTTGTTCTCCCGCACCTCTTCCTCCGATGCCTCGATCGGTTTCCGGTTCATCGTCTGAAAAGGTTTGATCGGATTTCCGTAAAAATCTTTCTCCAGGTCACCGAATGCCTTTCCGGTATTGATAAAATTCTTGACCATTCTGTCTTCCAATGAGTGATAACTCATCACCACCAATCTCCCTCCTGTCTTAATCACTTCACCGCATTGTTTCAAAAAACTTTCCAAGGCCTCCATTTCCAGGTTTACTTCAATTCGCAACGCCTGAAATACCTGCGCGTAATATTTAAACTCTTTCCCCCTGGGCGATAACGGTTTTAACATTTTGATCAAATCCATATTGTTCTCAAATTTTCTCACAGCCCTTTGTTGTTCAATGGCTGCCGCTACCGTCTTTGCATTTCTCACCTCACCATACATACCCAGTATCTTATGCAACTTCTCCTGCTGGTATTCATTCAAGATCTTAGCTGCCGTAAGGGTCGACTTCTTATCCATCCTCATATCCAGTGGCCCGTCGAAGCGGGTTGAAAATCCCCGTTCGGGTGTATCGATCTGGTGTGATGAAATACCAAGATCGGCCAGCACCCCGTCCACTTCGGTGACACCGTTCAATTTCAAATACTGCTTCAGGTATTTGAAGTTCGCCTGACAAAATGTGAAAGAACGACTTTGAATATTTTCAGCCTGTCTTTTTGCATCCTCATCCTGGTCAAAGGCGATCAAATGGCCTCCCTTCAGTTGTTCCAGAATTTTTAAGCTGTGCCCTCCACCACCGAAGGTTACATCTACATAGGTGCCTTCCGGATTAACTTTCAACCCCTCCAAACACTCGGCCAACATTACTGGCTTATGGTACATTGGCTGCAAGCTTCTGGCTGTTTCAAGCCCCTTCAATTTTTTCAATGAACTTTGTAAGCATTCTCTGCTCACACATAACCATTTCTAATAATTCCATGTTCTAAAAATTTAATCCCCTTGAAGTCTATAGCCTGTAGCCCGAAGACGACCGCTAACAGCCAACTGCCAACAGCTACTCATTCAAATATTTCTCTGCCAGCTTTGACAACTCACTTGGGTCACGGATCAGGTGCTTCTCATATATTGTTGGATTCCAGATTTCAACTTTGCTACCTGTACCTACCAGCATCGCGTCTTTGTCGATTTGAGCATAGGTGAGCATGTTTTTGGGTATCAGGAAACGACCATTGCCGTCCAATTCTACCGTAACTACTCCGGACAGGAAGTTCCGCTGAAGTTTGCGATACTCTTCGTTGAACTCGCTGAGACCTGAAATTTTTGAGAAGACCTTCTTGAACTCCACCATCGGATACACAATGAGGCATGGCTCGAAGCCCCGGCGGATAACCAATTCCTGGCTTTCCCCTTCGGGAAGCTGGGATTTGATCCTCGCAGGCAGTACCAGTCTGCCTTTGGCATCAAGTTTACTCTCGTACTCGCTAGTGAAGAAAGTCATAGACGTAGTGGTTGTCCTTTACTTCTAAGCAAACATAATGAGAAAAATTACATTTTCAACCACTTTAACCCACTTTCATCCACCTTTGACTAGAATTCCTGGGATTCTGACTAGGATTCATAGGTTTTTAAAGATTTTATAGGGGTTGGCTCAGATGAATTTCTTTGTACCCGCAATTGAATGGCATTCGTCAATCACTACGCAACTTTTGATCAAATCATGACTGTATGGATATGGAGTTCAGGTCTTGAGCGAGAGAGATTTCAACAAATTCATGAAACCTTTGGGTCCGGACATGGTACTACTAATAAAATCCAACTCTTGGCATGCTCAAAAATTACATTGTCGTCACCTTTCGGAATCTGCTTCGCAATCGGACTTACTCAACTATTAACATCACGGGGCTTTCAATCGGCATTACCTGTAGCCTTTTGATCCTTCTATGGGTTTATGATGAGTTGTCCTTCGACCGCATTCATCCCAAGGCCGATCGCCTTTATCAAGTGTGGGTCAACGCGACATTTGATGGCAAAGTGAATTCCTGGACATCTGTTCCACTTCCGACCTATGAAGGTTTGAAAACAGATGACAGTAATATTAAAAATACAGCAGTGTCCGATTTGGGAGGTGATCGTCTGCTTACGGTTGGGGATAAGCGAATTACTAAGCGAGGGTTCTATGTCAGTGAGGAGTTCCTCACCATGTTTGAGTTTCCATTGCTGAAAGGCAGTCCCGACAAAGTGCTCACCGAACCAGGGTCCATCGTCATTTCTGCGGCGACGGCCCAAGCACTGTTTGGAGATGAGGATCCTATCAACCAGATAATTCGGGTTGACAACCTGGATGAGTTAAAGGTTATTGTTAAAAATGTTCCCAAGAATTCAACTTTTCAGTTTGATTGTCTCCTTCCCTGGAAGCTTAACGAAACTCGCGACTGGGTAAAAAGGAACAAGGACAATTGGGGAAATGTGCGGCACAGGCAAATCCGGTGAATTCTCAAAGAAACGAGTGAGGGATGGGAGCAGATTCTGGATTCCGGTTGCTAACCGCAGCAATCAGTTTCCAGTATCCAATCTCGTTCATCCTGGAAGTAGGATCCGGAAACAAGAATCCAGCACAACACTAAGCACTCACAATCTTCATCATCTCCGCAGGATAGCGAAGTCCGGCAGCCACTCCTTTGGGCGCGATGGTGTCAAGGTCCGAGAGTTCTTGTTGGTTTAATGAAACATGGAGGGACCCGGCATTTTCCTCCAAATACTTCAATCGCTTGGTGCCTGGAATGGGAAAGATAAAATCACCTTGCGCCATTACCCAGGCAAGTGCCAGTTGTGAAGCCGTACAATTTTTGTTCGACGCCATATCTTCCAATTTTTTTACCAGTTGTAAATTCTTTTCAAAATTTTCTCCCTGGAATCGCGGTGAAAACCTGCGGTAATCGCTCGATTCAAGGTCTTCAAATTTTTTGATCTGCCCTGTCAGGAAGCCCCTGCCCAAGGGCGAGTATGCGACAAACGCAATACCGAGTTCTTTGCACGTTTTAAGAATCTCATCCTCCGGATCGCGGGTCCACAATGAATATTCTGTTTGTACCGCACTTATCGGATGAGTTTTGTGCGCTCGCTTCAAAGTATCCACCGAGACTTCTGAAAGACCAATGGCCCTTACCTTACCTGCCTTTACAAGATCGCCCATGGCACCCACGGTTTCTTCAATAGGCGTTGCTGGATCTTTACGGTGTAAATAATAGAGATCGATAACGTCCAGTCCCAAACGTTTGAGGCTTCCATCACAGGAAGAGCGTACGTATTCCGGTTTGCCATTGAACCCTCGCTTCGTTGGGTCATTTGGATCACGTACAATTCCAAACTTGGTGGCCAGCGTTATTTTATCGCGATTTCCCTTAATGGCCTTGCTGACCAGCTCTTCATTTTTATACGGACCATACATATCGGCCGTATCCAGGAAGGTAATGCCCAGGTCAAGCGCGCGGTGTATAACTTTTATGGACTCTTTATCATCAAAGGCACCGTAAAAATCAGACATGCCCATACAACCAAGTCCAAGTTGCGATGCCTGTAATCCCTGCGACCCTACTTTTCTTATTTTCATGGCAATGATTTGGTTAGTAAAACAACGATCAAAGGTAAATGTTTAGAGCGACAAACTTACCTGCCGATCAGGTTCAGTCAGAACCCAATATCGGTCTTCACAAACCTACGTTCAATGTGGAAAATACTTTGTTTAAATAAAAAAAACCTTCGATGATAACCCGTCGATTTATTTCATGATAGCAAAAGCGCAATAAGGATTTCTATAGCGCTTGCGATCTTTGTCACTCCTGTTCCATCGTCCTGCAAATTCAAGGTAGACATCGTATTTCGGCAAATAAAAGTCTGCAACACGATGGCTGGCGTATTTATCATCCAACTTTTGTGTTATGACTATATTCCATATTGGAATATGGAATATCTATGAAACTACAGATCTCTTAACCCACTTTGAACACCTTCATCACCTCATCTCCCAAATGATTAATGACTTTCACAGCAATCCTTCCATCCACTATGGCGCGGCGCTTGTAGCGCGTGCCGGTGCGACCTTGGTATGAGGGAGCATCGCCAGAATTGTACCCTGAACAACCTCACCCTCGATTAATGGATTCATTGAGACGACTCAGTGCCGAACATATAGCTTTAACTACTGTAGATTCAAAGGAGTGAGTTTCAGGATGAGACCATGGATAACCCAACCCGCCTCGTAGGAAGTGCGCACCAACACGCGTTGCAAACGCGCGCCATAGTGAGGGCGAGTCAGAAGAAATCGCTAAGAAACTTGAGGATGTTTCAGGGCAATATTTGGTGCGATTTTTCAAACGAGTTTTTACTATATTTCGTTGTAATAGCATGAGCAGACTGCCAAAGGCCCCTTTAATTGAGGTTATTTTTGAGCTTAGGTGGACATCGCCGGATCAAAACGATCAATATTTACATGGTGATCTTTACCAATTACTTAAAGATAAGTATCCCTTTAGGGAATCAACTACGGGATTTCCAATTGGTGTATTTATTGGAGCCCCGACACATAGATTTAGAACGGCCGCTAATGACTACCCATTAGTTCAGATTGGTCCTGGCGTGTTAATCCTACTTTGTCAAGTTAGGCAATCTATTGAATAGCATAAGGTTGCAGCCGAAGAGCGAGTCAGAAGTATGGTCACGAAGAACACAACGAACCACTACGAGTACTACGAAATCAAGGTCCAGCGGATCATTGGCCCTG
>JANYKP010000499.1 GCA_025358195.1 Cyclobacteriaceae bacterium | reverse complement strand
TCATTCTTCTATCATACTCATTAATTATCCTTCCCCGGGAAGCCTCGCGGTATGGACAACCCTGCAATGGATGACTGTGCTGATCATTGTTTCTCCCATGATGGCAAAAACAAAATTCAGGGAGGTGGTGCGAAGTGCGGCACCGATGAATACAACTTATAGCATTGAATTCATCATCGCCTACTTTTTTGTTCGCATCGTATTTATCGCCGCTTATGAATGCTGGTTCCGGGGCTATTTGTTAAATGATGCCATCGCCAGTTTCGGTATGCCGCTGGCCGTCCTGCTTAATGTCAGTCTTTACACACTGTTACACGTCGTGAACGGCAAAGCTGAAATGTTCGCCTGCTTACCTTTTGGATTATTACTTTGCGTTTTATGCATCTGGCAAGGCGCGGTGTGGCCGGCTATGGTCATTCACCTGGCCTTGACGATCCCCTATGAGATCAGATTTGTCCAGAAAATCAAGCACTATAAACGGGCCGCGATATGAAAGTTCTTGTCACAGGCGCTTCGGGATATGTCGGCAACAAACTGGCCCACACGCTTGCGGGGCTGGGTACGGAGGTTCATGCTCTTGTCCGCAATGCTTCCACCATCAAATTGTTACAACATTCCAATATCACCGTCTTTCAAGGTGACATCCTGCAAAAGGAAAGTCTGATGGCGGCCATGAAAGGGTGCAGCCACGTGTATCACGCAGCCGCACAAGTAGGCGCATGGGCCAAGAACCCAATTGTTTTTTATGATGTGAATGTGGAGGGTACGCGCCATGTGCTGGATGCAGCCTTACAGTCAGGTGTGGAGAAAACTGTTTTCACAAGTACCTGCGGCGTAATCGGTCCGACCTTGGACAAGCCACTGGATGAAAATGATCCGCGCACTATCGGTTTTGAGATCGACTATGACCTTTCAAAGAAGAAGGGGGAAGATGTTGTGATGCAATATGCCAGGGAAGGAATGAATGTGGTGGTGGTCAGCCCGTCAAAAATTTACGGCCCGGGAAAGGTATCGCATTCCCTCACGGCCAATGCCATCATCGATAAGTTTCTTAAAGAAGGAATAGCCCTCATTCCATCACCGGGCTCCTACAGGGTAAGTTTTGCGCTCATCGATGATATCGTAAACGGTCATTTGCTCGCCATGGAGAAAGGTAGAAACGGTGAGCGATATATTTTAGGAGGCATCAACATTTCATACTACGAGTTCTTCAGTCGCATCCGTACGCTTTCCAAATGCAAGGGACGCATCATCGCCTTGCCGAAAAGGGTCATCAAGGCATGGGCGCAACTGCAACAGCTGAATCATGCGCTTACAGGAAGACCGGTCCGGTTTCCAATGAAATCAGTTGATCATCTTTTCAGCAACTATATATTCTCCAGCGAAAAAGCACGCCGCGAACTTGGCTACAAGATTACGCCGTTGGACGAGGGATTAGAAAAAACAATTCACTTCTTAAACAATGAACCATATGAATAAGAATTTATATGCCCTGATCACCGGCGCCAGCGAGGGATTTGGCAGGGCCCTGGCCATCGAATGCGCCCGGCGCAAAATGAATCTTATCCTGGTGGCCTTGCCGGAAACCAATCTGCATCCCCTCGCAGATTTCATCAAGTTCCACCACTCTGTCGATGTAATAAGCATTGAAAAAGACCTCTGCAAAGATGAAAGCTGTATCGAGTTATTTGATGAGGTAAATTCTTCAGGCTTGCAGGTGAATATGCTTTTCAACAATGCAGGCATAGGCAGTACCGGACTCTTTGAAGAGGGGAGCATTTCGTTGTTTGAGAACCAAATCAAGCTGAATGTGCTCGCCACCACGCTCATCACCCGGTTGTTTCTCCAAATGCTGAAGCAAAATAGTCCGTCTTACATTTTAAACGTGGGGAGCCTGGCCTCCTACTTCTCCTTACCGCGGAAACAGGTGTACGGCGCCACGAAGTCTTTTATCTATTACTTCTCGAAGAGCCTGCGCAAAGAACTGAAGAAAGACAACGTGTCTGTCAGCGTGCTGTGTCCCGGCGGCATGTTCACAAACAAGGAAGTAAAACTGACGATCGAAGCAAATTATTTTTCCAGAGTTTCCAGCATGGATCCGGAAGAAGTGGTGCCGGCTGCCATCGATGGCCTGCTCAGGAAAAAAGCGGTGATCATTCCAGGGATGCTCAATAAATGTTTTTTGTTCATGGATGCAATACTACCTGCCTTTATCAAAACAGCGCTCCTAAACAATACAATGAAAAAAATAAATGCTCGCGGTTCACTGGCCTTTCTGCCAAAGAGATTGACAGTTTCGCCGGTACCACAATCAACGCCAAAATTTATTCCATCCATAAATTCTTAATCATGTTCAAGTTCGATGCCATCGCGACCATCCTGTTGTTCACCGTATTCTTTGTTGAGTTTGCATTAATACTGCGTCAGAAGCCTGACAAGAATCTAATCAAAGACATGAAGGCAAACTTCCTGATCGGAGTATTCCTCATAGGAGTCGGTTTGTTTATAAAAGGAGTTCAATTCAGCCTTTACTCCTTGTTTTATGGTTTTTCAATCTTCAAACCCGAATTGTCCCTGTGGTTGTGGATCGTGGGATTCTTAAGTTGTGATTTTATACATTATTTCTATCATTGGCTTGGTCATAAGACACGCATATTCTGGGCGGCGCACGTCACCCATCATTCATCCGAACACTTTAACCTTTCCACCGGGTGGCGGACAAACTTCTTTCATCTTTTTTACCGCTTCCTGTTCTGGTCACCGCTTTGTTTTTTTGGTATCCCTCCCGAAATGATACTGCTCATTGAATCCATTTCCGCTATCCAGAACTTTTTGGTCCACACAGAAAAAATCGGAAAGCTCGGCGTGCTCGACTGGATTTTTAATACCCCCTCCAACCACCGGGTCCATCACGGCACCAATCCAGAATACATTGATAAAAACCTGGGTGGCATACTGATGATCTACGACCACCTGTTCGGCAGCTACGCAAAGGAAACAGCGCCGCCTGTCTATGGTATTATTCACAATATCGACACACACAATCCGTATAAGATCATTCTACATGAATACATTTGCATTACCAGGGAGTTTCCGAAGATTAAGGGGATTTCGAGGAAGGTGAGGTATTTGCTATCGCCACCGCAGTGAGCTTGTTGACCGGTGAGCAGTCCACCCCGTTGCTGCTCAGGATATCCAGCACCGTTGACTTACGTTTGGCGCTCGGAGCAAAATCAAGACTGAATTCTTAATCCCTTATGAAACAAATTTACAGAAAATGAACCGGTTCAAAAAGTGGATCAGCCAGAAATAAAATTAACTGGATTCCTCAATTGGGAATTAAATACTTCTTGGTGTTTCTCCAAATACGCAATATTGTCAGAATTGAGTCTGACTATTTTCTCCGTTCCCGAGACTCCAATTTTCTGGTACTCGCTCTCTTTCACACCATCGGCTAAAATGATTTTACCCGAATTTGTAAAAGTTATGAGATGCCTGTCAAACAAGGCATCGTAAGTGGGCGATAATAATATTCCATTATTCACATCTAGACGTTCATCGTCATTTGATTCCTTCCATGGATGAATGTGTGAAGCAATGAGTACTCTAGAATCACTAAACCCGGTGACGGCACATTTGTTCTCCCAACGATTGACAATGCTTTTTCGATAAGCGCCCTGACCTACTCTGGAAATTACTAACCCCGATCTTTCTGTTATTGTTGGCTTTAGGTATTCAAGAGAAGGCTCTGCAGCAAAATTGATTTTATCCAATTCGTAAGGAACTATTGCGTCAACCCGCTTTAAGAAGAATTTTATACCCGTCCTTGACTGTCTGTTAGTGTCATGCGTCTCATAGTAATCACAATCAAAAAAGGTCATTTCTGAAATGAAATTGACAAATCCTTTTCTGGATTGCTCAAACAGAAAAACTCTTTTGCCGTTTTTTAAATGATCTCTTAGGGCCAAATTTCCCCTCGTGAATTCCATATCGCCACTCTGCCCTTCCCCGGTGTAAGAAAATACATTTTCATTCTCCCAAATGTCTTTATAACCATGTTGATCCCCCGATTTACCTGTGAAAACAAAAATAAATGGATGAGTGCTTGAAGGGCAAATGCCTCCTTGCCAATTGCCGCCATATTGGATGTGAATATCTCGTCTCTTATATTCTTTGTTCCGTATGAAGGGGAAGGCTTCTATTGGCTGAAGAATTTGTAGTCCGGATCATTGGCGCCGTTCCGCGGCACCACCAAATGAAATCAAAGCGAATTGCCTGTCCGCCGAAGCTTCAGCGCAGGCGGGATCCCTAAGGGAGTAAAAGTAGGGAGTTATTTTTAAACAAAAAGGGTCAAAATATCGACTGGCTTAATAATTGTTACTTCATTGATTTTGTGACCTTCTGATACAATTTGGATTCTGTTAATATATCAAATCAATCGCTCTATGTCAAACGAAATCCGGAATGTTACCCTTTCCTTTCCATGTCGTGAGGAGTGGGAGAAATTTGAAGTTGTTCCTGGCGGACGTCTTTGCGGAAACTGTCAGCACATTGTAAGAGATTTCCGGGATTGTTCAATGACAGAACTGCAGGAGGCAATGAAGAGCGGACAACGCGTGTGTGGGCGGTTCCACCAAGTCGATACTGGAAGAGTTGGGTGGATTTAGTTCGTTTTAGGAATTAATGCGGATTTTGCTTTCTATCTAAAGGATGTGTTACCGTAGCATCAAATCTTAGTCTCTGTCTGTTTGGACAGTTTAACAAGGTCTGAATTTCCTTAGAGTGTTCAAGAGTGCTGGGGCAAATATCAGAGGCGTAGGGATGCCTTTATCGTGTCCATAGTGATGAACATTCTTCCACTTTCCAGAGTAATGAAGCCAAGACTTTCATAAAAGTCTTTTGCTTTGGCATTGATTGAATCGGTCACGACAGCAAACGAAGCGATTTCCGAGGATGCTTGATAGGCGCGTTTAAGAGCGTCAGCCAATAGCAATTCTCCTATTCCTTGACCCTTAAATTGTGAATCGCGTGCTAATCTTCCCAGCAAAGTGACAGGAAGGTTGTTGTAGGGCATCTTCTTTTTTAATTCCTCGGGAAGTAGTGTTCTGTCGATGCTGTCGGCTGACAAAGTATAATAGCCCTTAATTGTCCCAATTGCGTCGGCATGAACAAAGCAAAGAGCAACCTTCCGTTTAACATCTTGACTAGCTTGCTTTCGTAGGTAGTCGGTCAAGGATTGCTCTTCGCAGGAAAATGAGACCCTTTTATGGTAAGGATCCAATGCAACTGTGTGAAGCATCTATTTCTTCACTTTGAATTCGGCATGCTTCTTCATTGCTGCCTTCAACTTGTCATTTGGTGCCGGAGGATTTAAAAGAGCATCGAAGAAAATCTTACGATCATTTTCAGAGGCCAGCCAGTTATTGTGCCTTTCTATGATTGCTTCAGCTTTTTCTGATGCAGCACTAATTAAGAAGTCAGTGAGCGAACGAAATCCACCCAGTTCAAGCACTTGTTCAAAAGTGCTCTTCTGTTTTTGAGAGATCCGCAAGTCCAATCTTGTCATTTCAGTTGCCATAAATCCCGAGTTTTATAATACAAATAACGGAAAAATGCTGTACAAGCCAAAAAGCGCTGAAAATGAAGCCAATCCTTCCCAGATTT
>JANYKP010000491.1 GCA_025358195.1 Cyclobacteriaceae bacterium | reverse complement strand
CAACCATACAACAAAGCAGACTTGTTATTGCTTGGACCAAAATTTGATTTCACCTTTTCACGTAAAGTTTTCTGGACAACCTATCTGCAATACAACAACCAGATCAACAACCTGAACATCAACTCACGTTTGCAATGGAGGTTTAAACCCGTTTCCGACCTTTTCCTGGTATATACCGACAACTATTTTGCCGAGGCCTCCTCTCACGACCAGTTATTCTATGTGGGTCAACCCAAGCTCAGGGCCCTGGTCATAAAGCTTACTTATTGGATAAATTTATAGAGGATGACAGCGTGGGCACCAAATAAATACCGCAATTCAGGTGGCTATTTTCAATAGTCTATAATTTTCATATAGAATTAATTTTACTGATTATCAGTGTGTTAGCACAAATAAGATACATGTTTAAACATATATTCCGGAATCCTCGTTAATATTGCAAACCAAAAAAATCATAACTATGAAAAAAATTAACATTCTCGCAGTACTTGTCCTGATCACAGGGACGGCTTTCTCTCAAACTTGGACCGTCGACAAAGCCCACGCCAAGCTTGGCTTTGGCATCACACACATGCTTCTTTCGGAAGTGGATGGCTCTTTCAGAACCTTTGACGCCACCATCACTTCATCAAAGGATGATCTTTCCGATGCCGCATTTGAATTATCGGCCGATGTTGCCAGTATTGACACCGACAATGAAAACAGGGACAATGACCTGAAAAGCGACAAATATTTTGATGCTGCTAAATTTCCCAAACTTTCTTTCAAGAGCACATCCTTCAAGAAAGTAGAAGGAAATAAATACAAACTGGCTGGCGACCTTACCATTAAAGGTGTAACCAAACCGGTTGACCTGGATGTGGTTTTGGCCGGTCCTATCGAACATCCCAGAAGCAAGAAAAAAATGATTGGTCTTAAAGTTTCCGGATCTTTCAAGCGCACGGATTTTGGCATTGGAGGTCCTGGTGGAGCGATGTTAAGCGAAGAGGTGCTCCTCATTGCAAACGGAGAATTTGTTAAACAATAATCGAATATAAAATCATTGAATAAGCCTTGTCCGAATGGGCGAGGCTTATTCATTTTTAAGGTTTAGGTTACGCGGGCGCCCTTCTTTGTATGGTGATGAAAATTGAAGAAGAAATCAAACAAGCAAGGTTTAAAAGTGCTTATCAAAAAGTAGCCCTTAACCTGATCTATACGGCAAATTGGCTGGAGGGTAAGCAACAGGATTTCTTCAAACCTTTCAGAATCACATCTTCACAATACAACATTCTTCGCATCCTGCGGGGACAACATCCCAACCAAATATCAGGTACAGAAATAAGATCCAGAATGCTGGATAAGAATTCTGACATCTCACGCCTGCTGGACCGGTTGATAAAGAAAAAACTCATCACAAAATCACCCAGCTCCAACGACAAACGCGCTGCAGACATCGCCATCACAACAGAAGGTTTGGACGTTCTGAGTCAAATCGACTCACGCATAGATGATTCCGAAAAAACAAATATTCGTCTGTCAAAAGAAGAAGCTTCTCAGTTGAGCAATCTTTTGGACAAGTGCAGAGGATAATCCGCTCTTTCTAAAGTACTGTCCTATCATAGCTCGCGCCCTGCAGGACGATGATGAATCGATCAAGCGCTACCACTGTAAGTCCAGTCGGGCAAGGAAGAAAGGAATCGGAGTTAAGGTTAAACACCAGGCATCTTCTTTCGAAGTACAGTATACCTGGCTGCGGAGGTACCTCGCTGGCGCTCGGTAGACCACGGAAGCAAACAAAAAACCCGTCCCTCTTCTATAGGAACGGGTCTCTCACGCTGCAAGCAGAGTGTTTAGTAACGATAGTAATCCGGTTTATACGGACCTTTTATATCCACACCAATGTACTTGGCTTGTTCCGAAGAAAGCTCTTCGAGTTCCACCCCGATTTTCTTCAGGTGAAGGCGGGCTACCTTTTCATCCAAATGCTTCGGCAGCATGTACACCTTATTTTCATACGCCTTCGTATTCGTCCAAAGTTCAATTTGTGCCAGTGTCTGGTTGGTGAATGAATTAGACATTACAAAAGAAGGGTGTCCCGTACCGCAACCCAAATTTACCAAGCGGCCCTCAGCAAGCAAGATAACCTGGCGACCATTCTTCAATGTGTACAAATCAACCTGAGGCTTCACTTCATCTTTTGAAGCATTCTTATTTAACCACGCCACATCGATTTCATTGTCAAAGTGGCCAATGTTACAAACGATGGTCTTGTCTTTCATCTTCTCAAAATGGCGGCCACCTACAATACCGTGATTACCTGTTGCGCTCACTACGATGTCAGCGTCTTTCACAACATCGTCCATTTTCTTTACAGCAAAGCCATCCATTGCTGCCTGTAGGGCGCAGATGGGGTCAATCTCCGTCACAATCACGCGGGCACCGGCGCCGCGAAGTGATGCTGCCGAACCTTTGCCAACATCTCCGTAGCCAGCCACCACGGCCACTTTTCCAGCCATCATTACATCGGTGGCTCTGCGGATCGCATCCACCAAAGATTCCTTACAGCCATACTTATTATCAAACTTCGACTTCGTCACAGAATCATTGATGTTAATAGCCGGTAACGGAAGTTTGCCGTTGTTCATACGCTCCATAAGGCGGTGAACCCCGGTGGTGGTTTCTTCAGAAATGCCACGGATGCCGGCAATCAATTGTGGGTTTCGATCAAGCACCATATTCGTCAGGTCGCCACCATCATCTAAAATCATGTTGAGCGGCTTGCCATCTTTGAACGCATACAA
>JANYKP010000465.1 GCA_025358195.1 Cyclobacteriaceae bacterium | reverse complement strand
CAACAAGTATGAGCTGGTGGTGATGGTGGTGCTTTCGGCGCAGGATTCGGATCGTCATATCAATAAAATAGCACCTGATTTCTTTAAGACATTCCCAAACATGAAATCCTTATCGAATGCCGATGCGGAATCGTTATACCCGTTTATCAGTAAGGTTCGGAACTTCAGGAACAAGACCAAATGGCTGCTGGAACTGTCCAGGACAATAAAAGAGGATAAGCATATTCCAACCACACTGGAAGAATTAACTGCGCTACCTGGCATCGGCAGGAAATCTGCGAACGTAATCATGCGGGAAGCCGGCGTGAAAGCCGAAGGAATTATTGTGGATCTTCATGTGGTGAGGGTAGCACCGCGTCTGGGCCTGGCCATTGGTACGGACCCCAAGAAACTGGAAAAGCAAATGATGGAGGTGTTAACTCCTGAAGACTGGGGTGAAGTGGGGATGGCTATTTCTTTTTTGGGAAGAGAAACCTGTCGCCCTTCGAATCCCAAATGTCCTGAGTGTGTAATGAAGAAGGTGTGTGCGTTTTTCCGGGCAACCATGGTAAGATCCAACCCGTAGCGGTTATCGTTTTGATGTTAGTAGATGAAGATTGTCGTATTCAAAGCCGGGGACTACTGCGGACATCTTAAGATTATTTTAAGACATTCTTCAACTCATTGCTGGCTTCCGCACGATTAATGGCATTGCTGAACGCCCTTCGCATAAAGGATTCCTGGTCATCAACTTTTTTGATTACCTTCTTGAAGTCATCCCGTTGACGAAGACTGGAAAGCATGGGGTCATTGTGGAATCCCCAAGAATAGGTAAATTTATAATGGAAGGTGCTATCGAGGTATTGAGCCGCTTTGGACTTATCTCCTAAGAAGGCGTAATCAATAGCCATATCATAGTACACACTTCCCAGGTTAGCCCAAGTGCCCATGCTTCTTTTACTGGTCAGCAATTCTGAGCGTATCAACAAATCTTCCTTAATAAGTGCAAGGGCTTCCTTTTTCCTCCCCATTTTTTCATAGGTCATGGCCAGTCTGGCCCGGTAAGGAACCGTTTGCGTAGTGTCTTCAAACCTGGCTTCTATTTCTTTATACCTCGACCAATAGGCCGCTGCTTTTTCTAAATCATTTTTTAAATAGTAATGCCAGGCTAGCTGATTAATTACGAACGTTTGAGTTGGGTTTATTTTTTCTGCTTCTTTTAACTCTTGAATTCCTTTGTCATACTCACCAGCTCGCAAGTAGAGTTGAGATAGACTGATATAAGAAGAGATTGATCCGGGGCTTAAGCTCTTAGATTTTTTAAGTAGCTTTTCTACTGTTGCCAAATCACCAATATTGTAATATACATTGGTTAAGGCTAAATAATATTCTGGGTCTTTAAAGGAGTATTCATTTTCAATGGACTTCACGATATAGTCTGCTCCCTTTTCATCCTTATCTTGAAGCAACTGGTAGCCGTAAAATGTCAAAACGCCAGGATCACGGGGTGATATTTTAAACGCTTGGTTGAGTGCATTTCTTGATTCTTTCAATTTGCCCAAGTACCAGAGAACGCGCCCCTGAACTAAATGACCATCGGGCGAGGTTGGATCTTTAGCAATTGCCTTATTGGAATAGTAAATGGCAGAATCGTACCAGATTTTTTGACTCACTCCATGGGTGCTTCGGTCATACCATAACAACGCCTTCAAAGCATAGGCTTGAGAAAAATTGGAATCCAATTGCAGAGCATGATTAATAAGCTGCAAGGCATTATCATTTTCCAGTTTTTTTCCATTCGATTTGTTGAGTACTTCCCTTGCTTTTAGAAAATAATCATAAGCGGTAACGTTTTGGGAAACTTTTTTTTGAATATTTCGCTGTTCGATTGTAGTGAGTCGTGCCTCAAGTGCATTCGCTATCTCGATTGCAATCTCGCTTTGTAAAGCCAGAACATCCTTGAGCTCTCTATCATATGTTTCTGACCAAAGGTGTAAATCAGTTTCCGTATCAATTAACTGCACCACCACCCTAACTTTGTCGCCCACGCGTCTTACGCTTCCTTCTACTATATTTCCCACATGTAACTCTTCTCCAATTTCAGTTATGGATTTTTTTGTGCCTTTGTATTGAAGCGTGGATGTTCGAGATTTTACCTGTAGGGCTGAAATTTTAGTGAGGTGGTTCAAAATGTCCTCGGCGATACCATTACTGAAATAATCCTGCTCCGGATCCTGGTTCATGTTTTCAAACGGCAACACAGCAATGGACTTGTCAAATTTCTTGCTGAGTTGATTTCCAAACCCACCAAAATAGTAAAACGTAAAACTGAAAAGGCCGAGTAAACCAATCATGGCGGCGGCCAGGGTGATCTTTCTTCTGGCAGAGGTTGTAATTTTCGGTTCCGGCCTTGGTCCTGGCTTTTGGTGCGGTGATCCAGTGGTAGTTTGAATTCCGACTGCAAGTTCCTTTACGGCGCGAGCTACTTTGTTTATCTGGTCGCGATAAA
>JANYKP010000440.1 GCA_025358195.1 Cyclobacteriaceae bacterium | reverse complement strand
CATGGTTGAATTTATCCTTCTGCTTGTTCACCACTACTTTGGCTAGCTGGATACTTTTCTCCTTATAATCCTCTTTCGCTTTATAATACGTTTCAGTTTGTCGTGCCTGCTTCTCCAGGCTTTTCATATTTTTCTCTATCTCAAAAAGGAGGTCATCCACCCGCTCCAGGTCGGCATCTGTGTCTTCCAGTTTTTTCAGGGTCTCCTTCTTGCGCTTTTTAAACTTAGAAATTCCGGCCGCTTCTTCAAAAAGACTGCGCCGTGAGTTGTCCCGGTCGTTCAGCAAATCATCCACCATCCCTAATTCTATGATGGAATAGCTGTTCGAAGCCACTCCGGTATCAAGGAATAGATTGGTGATATCCTTTAAGCGACAGGTGACTCCGTTAAGTAGGTATTCACTCTCGCCGGACCGATACAAGCGTCGTGTAATGGTGATTTGGGAATATTCAGTTGGTAATAAATTCTTGGTATTGTTGATGGTGAGAGAAACCTCAGCCATCTGCAGGGGAGAACGTTGGTTGGTGCCGTTAAAGATGATGTTCTCCATCTTTTCCGAGCGCAGCGCACTGGTTTTTTGCTCTCCTAAAACCCACCGTATGGAATCGACAACATTCGACTTCCCGCAGCCGTTGGGTCCTACTATCCCCGTGACACCCTCATCAAAATTAATTACGATCTTATCCGCAAAGCTTTTGAAACCTTTGATCTCTAATTTGGCTAGCTGCATTCTCTAGAAAGTGGTTATTCTATTAATAAAGTTGGCAAAGATAGGAGGAAATATGAATCACTACATGGGTTTTTTTCTGACTTAAAGCATCACTTTAACTTTTTGAAATTACTCGTTTGGACGTCACTCACGATCTTTAACTACATAGGGTTTGACGGGAAAAATTACCCTTCCAAGAGCTGTTGGCTTGCCTGCAGAAGTAAGTCGCGGACCACGTGTGATTATCGGCGGACATTCCAGTCCAAATTTGATACCTTTGAATGCAGATGGATGAATTAAAAATATTATTCTGGATCATCATTGGGTTAGTCTACCTCTTCTCTCGTAGGAAGAAAAAGCCTGAGCCCCCGGCATCTCCAGGCAGAAGGGTTGAACCTGATCAGGAACAGGAAGGGCCATCACCTAATAAGCCCATGACCTTTGAGGAGTTGCTTCGTGAAATTCAAGGCGGCAAGAAGCCTGAGCAAGCTCATCCAGCACTTCCATCGCCACATTCATACAATCGACCACCCGCCAGGCGTGAATTGGAAAAGGAACCTATTGACTACGATGATGACCTGAAAGAAGAACGGAAAGACCTGGAGGATACGAATTACGATTATCGACAGCATGACAAGATCTACGAGATCTACGATAATGCTACCAAACAGGCTTTCAACCGACCTTCATTGGAGGAGACCATGAAGTTGGAGGATACTATTGTAAGGTTCAAGCCCTCCAAAGGATATGAGACCATGTCAAAATCACATCTGACGGAGGATATCCTCAAGGAACTCAAAGATCCCAAAGGCTTTCGCAAGGCATTCATTTTGAGTGAGATATTGAATCGTAAGTTCTGAGAGCGTCTAAACTTTGATATTTGGTGTTTGGTGTTTGATATTTTACATTTTAGGAAATCCGCCTTTAATAGATCATATTTCAAAAATCCAGAATGTAAAACGCCGAGTATCAAAGGAGCGTGCCCCGTGCCGATCGGACATTATCGAAATCATAGAATTTTCCAACGACCATCACTTGTTAACTGGAATCACCTAGATTTTATTGGACACGCGCCGTGGTTGTAAATCTTCATGAACTATTTCAGACCTCGTAAAAAATTCATGGTATCAACATTGTCAGAATATTCCGCGACGTTCGGGAGTTGAGCTTTTCCAAAAGGCACGCTTCCGGAATACCAGCCTCGTGCAGAGGCAACTACCTGCAGCTTTTGGCGTTGGATTTCTATTTTTTCTTTTAGGTCTTCCTGGCTATTGTATTTTTCATAGTACAGGGTGGCGATGGGAGACACAAGGTTGCTACTTTCCTTTATTAAGAGGAACCCATTGTCTAAGAAGGACTCCTGGTTCAGTAGTGATATTGACTTTTGATAATCGTAGTTGTTGCCATACTTGTGATGGTCGATAACTGTGCCAAAATTCTGCCAGCTTTCAAGCAAATATTCAAACTTAAATTTTTCAGGAACATAAAGTTTAGAAACATTCCGGCAGCCAAGTCCGAAATAACTGAATACATCTTTACCGAGCTGTTCAAGCTCTCCGTGTGGTTCTTCCCCTACGATTACTGCACAAGAAGCCCGGTTCTTTCTGATGACATGGGGGATTTTTCTGAAATAATATTCAAAATAGCGCGCCGTATTATCGCTGCCTGTGGCAATCATCGCATCCACACCTTTTAAATTCTCCTCGACAGCGATGTAATCCAAAAATCGTGGCTCGATCTCCACCAACTTTTGCCAAATGAATTTAAGCAATACTGAATCTTGCGAACTTAATTTGGCCTTCAGTCGATGTCCCGAGATAAGTACACATAAAAAATCATGGAAGCCGACTAAGGGAATATTTCCCGCCATTGCTACGCCAACGGTTTTGGGAACTGCTGGTTCGGGTGAGTAGGACGTCGCCCAGGAATTAAGGTCGTCTTTCTCCAGTAGCATTTCAATTCCTTTCAGGGCTAGCAAAACACTTTCCTCGGTGAACCAGGGGTTTTCATTCCTTGCTTTTTCTGCCAGTTCCTTTCGGTCATCGCGCCCGAGTGTTCCAATCTCGGTGCCTAAGGCACAAAATGCTTTGATTCTATCGGATAGCTTAATTGACTGCATAAACTTTCAACGGGTAATGGCTGTTTTGGACAGGAGTGTAAAGGGCTGTATTTTTGCAGCAAATTAGAGGAAACACGGAAGAGAATGGCGATTAAGATTACCGAAGAGTGTATAAACTGCGGCGCTTGTGAGCCAGAATGCCCAAATACAGCCATTTATGAGGGTGGAAGAGAATGGAATTGGGCAGGCGGCACAAAACTTACTGCGATTGAATTGGACGGAGAAAAAGTGGATGCCAAAGCTCCTCAGGCCCCCGTTTCAAATGAATTCTATTATATCGTATCTGGAAAATGTACAGAATGTACTGGCTTTCATGAAGAGCCACAGTGCGCTGCTGTCTGCCCGGTAGACTGTTGTATCCCGGATCCCGATCATGTTGAAAGTAAAGAAGTCCTTACCGCCAAGAAAGCTTATCTCCATGATGAGCAACTGCAGGCGTAGTTGGGTTTAGCTTTTGGCCGTTAGCTAGGTTCCACCTTGCAAATGCCCTATGGATCCTAGTGATTGCAAGGACGTATGTCATTAATCTGTTAGAAGCTTTTAGTGATTAATCAATGGCCAAAGGCTAAAAGCCAATATCCAATCCTACTTCATCTTCGACCGCTTTAGCAGATACGCCTGTAAGACGGTGAAATAATCAGTTCTTGTATTCGCGGAAATGAAATCAATCTTAAGTTGGTTGCATTTCAGCTGTAGGTTTTTGTGAAAACCTAATAAGGAAGTTGTGTAGCGATTTTTTATTTCACCAGGGTTGAGCTTCACCTTATCACCACTTTCCAAATCAACAAATTCGTACGGTCGTTCTTCAAAATTAAACTCAAGCTCGGTTTCGTGATCGCTTACATGAAAAAGCAGCACCTCGTGTTTGTTATGCTTCAAATGTTGCAGCGATTTAAAAACCTCGTCCGGGTCCTCGGATCCGTCAAACATATCACTGAAAATAATGATCAGTGATCGCTTGTGTGTCTTTTCTGCAACTTCATGCAGGACTGTAGACACACGCGTGGACTTTGTGGAGTGGCTTGCGGCTTCGATCGTTTTCTCCAGAAGGGTAAATAATTTATCCAGGTGAGAAGCTGTGGATTTAATCGGTGTGAGCTCATCAATCTTATCCGAAAACATGCATAGACCAACAGCGTCGCGTTGCTTGTGCAGCAGGTAGGCGAGGGCAGAGGCCGAGTAGATACTGAATTTAAGTTTAGCCAGCGTATCAGCAGGATAATACATGGATGATGAGCAATCCAGCACAATCAGGCAGCGGAGGTTAGTCTCTTCCTCATATTGTTTAGTGTAAAGCCGGTCGGTACGGGCAAACACTTTCCAGTCGATGTGCCGTGTGCTCTGTCCTTCATTATAAAGGCGGTGCTCGGCAAATTCTACTGAAAAGCCGTGGTAGGGAGATTTATGAAGACCCGTTATGAAGCCCTCAACAAGCTGTTTGGCAAGCAATTCCAGGCTTGCGCTCTGCCGGATGTCATTAAATTTAACCGTCACCTGTTTCTAAAAAGCGTGTTTATTGTCTAATTTGAGCATATGAAATCAAAAATAGCGCTGCCAGGATCAATTTTATTGAGCTTAGTTTGCTATAATTTTTGAAACTATTATCTTCGGTCGCACCTAAGACCAAAACTAACCTAAACCTTCGATCTGTGGAAGAGAATAAGAATGGCAGAGATGAGATTTACTCTGAAAAAGTAAAAGCTGGAAAGCGTACCTATTTCTTTGATGTAAAGGCAACCCGATCCAATGACTATTACCTGACGATCACCGAAAGCAAGAAACGGTATAACAAGGATGATGAGGGATTCACGTACGAAAAGCACAAAATCTTCTTGTATAAAGAGGATTTTAATAAGTTCATGAATGCCTTGAGCAACACAGTCAATCACGTCAAAAACGAATTAATGCCTGGTGTGGACTTTACTCAGTTCGATCACGTTCGCGAGGAGCGCGAGGAGACCGTGGTGGAAACTGCGGAAGTAAAACCTGCCACAGTCGAAACTGAGCTTAAGTGGGATTGACTTAATTATAACCTTACCTATATCTGACCGAAAAGCCCTACCACGGTCCCGAAGCAATTGGGACGGGGGTAGGGTTTCTAATTTTACCACCAGTCGATGAGAAATAAACGCGCAATCAGTGATGTGCTGTGTTTATATTTGCGCACTTTTTGCGAGCAGCGAATTGAGAATCGGTTTCTTAGACAGTTGCGTGCTTCAAGGACATTAATCAGATGAATCATACAATCATTCAATCATAGTCAGATGGGATTAAAATGCGGAATAGTAGGGCTGCCCAACGTCGGAAAGTCGACACTTTTCAATGCTCTTTCCAATAATAAGGCGGAGGCCGCCAACTTTCCTTTTTGCACAATCGAGCCAAACGTAGGTGTCATTTCTGTTCCCGACGAGCGACTTAACATCCTGGCAGACCTGGTTAAGCCTCAAAGAATATTGCCAACATCGTTCGAGTTCGTAGATATTGCAGGGTTGGTCAAGGGTGCCTCCAAAGGAGAAGGCCTGGGAAACCAGTTCCTTGCAAATATCCGGGAAGTAGATGCGATCGCCCATGTGGTACGCTGCTTTGAGAATGACAACATCATCCACGTGGATGGCCGGGTCAATCCGGTGGCAGATAAGGAAATTATTGACGCCGAACTGCAACTCAAAGACCTTGAGTCAGTGGAGAAAAAAATCTCTAAAGTAGAGCGCGCAGCCAAAAGTGGAGATTTAAAAGCTAAAAAGGAACTTGTTGTGATTCAGTTGTTTCGCGATGCACTGTTGGCGGGTAAAAATGCACGAGCGGTGAAGACCCATGCGGATGACCGCAGGGCAATTGAGGACCTCCAACTTCTTACCGATAAGCCGGTAATCTACGTAGCAAATGTCGAGGAGGAAGCTGTTCACACAGGTAACAAGCATGTGGATGCCTTGAAAAATCTTGTAAAAGATGAAGGGGCCGAAGTTGTAATGGTTTGCGCTGCAATCGAAGCACAAATTGCTGAATTGGAAAGCAGGGAAGATCGCGATGCCTTTTTGGCGGAGTATGGGTTAAAAGAGTCCGGCCTCTACAAACTAATTCATGCCGCGTACCATCTTTTGGATCTGATAACATTCTTTACAGCGGGTGTTCAGGAGGTTCGTGCCTGGACGATCCATAGAGGCTGGAAAGCTCCGCAGGCCGCCGGAGTTATCCACACTGATTTTGAAAAAGGATTCATTCGCGCCGAGGTGATTAAGATACCTGACTATCAAAAGTATAGGACCGAAGTTGCGATCAAGGAAGCAGGCCGACTGGCAGTTGAAGGTAAGGATTATACAGTACAAGACGGGGATGTCATGCATTTCAGGTTTAACGTCTGATTTCTTAGCTACAGCTGAAGATGTTCATTTCCAAGGTCTTATGATTCATTTAAAATAATCCTTTCACTAAATCTTTCATAAACCCTGATTTTTAGTACTTTAGCTACCCGCATGGTCAATTTTTTGCGGTCATTAGTTAGATTTTTTTCCCCGTAGATCAAGTTCTGTGAGAATCAGGATTGTCTTTTCACTCAAGAATAAGGGCGCATTTGTACCCTTCCATCATCAATTTCTGTTAGCCCAGACAGTGAAGGGATTGGTTGTGGCTGGCAAGAACCCGCTGTTCCAGCAGTTCACACATTTTAACTTTTCAGGACTAAAAGGTCAGACGAAAATTAGCCGAAAGGGTTTGCACTTTTTCTCCTCGCGAGTCACCTTGGTATTTTCGACTTCCGATAAGGGCTTTTTGGATTATTTTCTTTCGGTACTTTTTGATCACAAAGAAATAATGATCGGTACACTTCAACTTTCGCCTGAAATGGTTGAACATGAGGAGCCAGTGGCAGTCACTGACAGTGTGAAGTTCCTCTGCATTTCACCCATCGTTTTAATGCCAGCCTCCTTTAATGATGAGTCGGGGAAACGATTTATTTCACCGGAGAGTGATGAGTTTTCAGATTTGCTCTATGACTCAACGATTAGTCAAATGCAAAGTTCGGGGAAATTTACCGCCGCTCAAATGACGGATTTTTATAAGTTTCAACTGGTGCCTGATAAGGATTATCTTAACCGAATTCAAACCACTCACAAGAAATTCGCACGCATTTATCCGCTCTACGATTCAGACATTAAGTATGAAGTAAGAGGATATACGTTTCCATTCACATTGTTTGCCCCACCTACCGTTCAGCAATTTGTATATGAACATGGCCTTGGGCAGTTTTCCCACAAGGGTTTTGGCATGCTGGACATGGCCAATCATGACTCTATTAAAAAGGAGGCAGACTTGGAATTAGTGTATGCTTAACGAGGATTAACAGGTATAACAAAATAACCAATCAACAAATCAGCATTCGGCTGAAAAGGCCGGTAGTAAACCAGCACTTCATATAAATTTTCTGTCTGGAAATGGTTTCCTTCAATTTGATTTCCCGCTGATTCCGGTCCGGCTACCCAATACTGATAATTATAAAATCCTTGCTTTAAAAGGATACGCTGGGAGTACATTCCCTGATTATACTTCATCTTGTTTTCGTCGGTACTCGCCCAGCCGTTAAAAGCACCCATCACATACACATCGCCCTTGAGAGGCGGCGATTGTAAACCGAAGTTTACATTCAGATAATTGGCACTGATCCAGGGCTCCTGCCGGTAGTCAAGGTTGTCGATGTAGAAATTCCCGTCAAGGTCAGCATATTGGGAGTATGATTGACTAGCCCGTGGCCCGTCCAGGTTGACTACCAGGTCAAAGGGCTTGTGACTCTTATCGATTTTGGCTGTATTCTGTCCTGGATTAACGAGGGAACGAAAGTCAACAAACCGGAATTCATTACCTGCCTGGAACGTATTGTCCATATCGAAGAAG
>JANYKP010000397.1 GCA_025358195.1 Cyclobacteriaceae bacterium | reverse complement strand
GTCATGCTTTGCTAACCAATCATAAGCAGTTGAAGGACTTTCCGGAGCGGGTCCATATTCCATGCTTTCGTATATAGCTTTAATTTTCATGTCTTGAATAATAGTTTATGCCATGGGATGGCGGTTCGATGCCGAATAGCGGCCGGTTATAAAGTGTTCCAGTTGCCTTTCAATATCGGCAAGCAGACTACTGGCACCGAACCTGAACAGATCGGGAGAAAGCCAGTCATCGCCAAGTTCCTCTTTCATGAGTATTAACCAATCAAGGGCCTGTTTAGCTTTTTGAATTCCACCCGCTGGCTTGAAGCCGACTTTAAAGCCGGTGGCTTCATGAAATTCGCGAATGGCGCGGCACATGACCAGACTGACGGGAAGGGTTGCGTTGACCGATGCTTTGCCTGTGCTTGTTTTTATAAAATCAGATCCGGCCATCATGCAGACGACACTTGCTTTGGCTGTATTGGTTAACGTTGCAAGGTCTCCCGTTTCAAGAATGGCCTTCATGTGCGACTCACCACAGGATTTTCGAAACAAAGAAACCTCTTCATACAAGGCTTTCCAGTTGCTGGTCAGCACATGTGCTCGGCTGATGACAATATCGATCTCTTTTGCGCCTGCCTTTACTGACAATTCGATTTCATTTATTTTTTGGTCTAAAGTAATTTGACCGGCGGGAAAGCCTGTAGACACTGCGGCAATGGGTATGTCTGATCCTTGCAATGCGTCCATTGCAGTTTTGATCATGTTGTGATATACACATACTGCTGCAACGTGGATGTTGGCATCCTCCATGTCGAGTTGCTGTAACAGGTCCATCCTGATTGGGTTTCTGGCTTTGGCACAAAGGCGTGAGACATTGCCAGGGGTATCATCGCCGGAAAGGGTGGTAAGATCCATACAGGATATAGCACGGAGAAGCCAGGCTGCTTGCCACTCTTTCTTTATTGAACGCCGCTGACTCATGGTGGCCGTTCTTCGTTCGACCGCGCTGCGATTTACACGGATGCCTTTCAATAAATTGGCATCCAGCGGAATTCCTTCATTCCTTTTATGCGACCATGAACTTTGACCCGTTTGATTTTTAGAACCCATTTGCAAAAATGTTTACCACAAAAACACGGTGCATTCAAATTTGAAGCAGTCAGACTACTTCATTTGGGCTAAAGCCCTTTTCAACAACCGGAAACAACCCCAGCCTTAGGCTTTGGGTTATTCAAGTCCACCCTATATGGACTTTAGTCCAATCAGAGAATTTGAGATGTACCTTGGATACAGAAGGCTGTCTCCAGTGCAATTTATATATTTTAATGAGGCTAACGAGGCTGAGTGTCAGCGCTTGCCATCACCAGATGTTGCTTGATTTAGGCTAAGGAAAAGTAGTAGCCAGAGCTGAAGGTCACATTTTCCAAAAACATTCCGTTGGAATAATGTAAAGTAATTATTGAAATATCTACTGTTAATGTATTGATTTGATGATAATTATGATTCATTAAGCTAATATTTCATTTAAGCTGTCTTCACAAAATGAATCATCCCGATCACGCGATACTTAACGGATTAAAGCCATAAGAAAAGTGTAACATGAGGAAGTTCTAACTCGCGATTTTTACATCAACCGCATTCAATCCCTTTGGACCTTGCTCAACATGAAATGTGACGCGGTCGTTTTCCTTAATTGGCTCCAGGTGACCCCGCACATGAGTGAATATACTTTCCTGTGTTTCGGTGTCTTTAATGAATCCAAAACCTTTCGACTCATTGAAAAAAGTTACAATTCCTTTTCTATTGGGATCAGTTTCCTCCTCCGGCTTTCGTCGTGGAACGCCAACTTCAATATTGTCGGCGTTGATGATCTTCTTTCTCTTCAAAGGATCAGGTGGTGTTGATGAAATATTCCCGTACTCATCGACATAGGCCATCATGCTCTCAAGGCTGCCATCCGTAGCGTTGGCTTTTCTTTCTTCTTTTCTCTGTGCCTTTTCTTCCTTCTTCTTCTGTCGTTTTTTCTCCTTCTCTTTTTTATTCCAGGTTTCTTGAGATTTTGACATGCAATAGGTTTGTTTTATTGAAATATCCCAGTGTGCGGTAAAGAACTACAAGCAGCACGGCTTTTTTTGCGCTGAATTGAGCCTTTTATGCTTTTTAGGACGTGCAAAGCTAAAAAAATGGATGTTACTTTTTACAAAATCCATCACTCATAATTAAGAAAGGCTATAACGATGCCAATGCACTGTCCAAATCATTCAAAAGGTCTTCTACATTTTCTATCCCGACCGAATACCGGATCAGGCTTTCAGGAATTCCAAGAAGGTTCCGCTGTGTATCGGAGAGTTCAACATGGCTGGTGGTTTTTGGCGGTCCTGCAAGGGTATTCACAGAACCAAGACTTGCCGCCAGGTGCACCAAATTGAGCCTTGGCAAAAATTCTTTCACTTTTTCGTAGCCACCGAGCAATGAAAAGCTCATGATTCCACCAAATCCGGACATCTGTTCCCGGGCTATAGCATGGCCTGGATGAGTCGTGAGACCAGGATAGAATACGTCACTTACGTTGTTATGAGCCTTCAGGAATTTTGCGATCGTCAATGCGGAAGTGTTTTGGCGTTCGATCCTTAATTCCAGGGTTTTCATTCCTCGTGCGATCATATAGGCAGCATCTGCCTGAAGGCTTGCGCCATTGATCTCGCGGAACCGGAAGACTTTCTCCACCAATTCCTTTTTGCCGCAAAGCAATCCACCCATGGCATCCGAATGTCCGCAGAGGAATTTTGTTGCGCTGTGCACAACCAGATCAGCGCCAAGCTTCAGCGGGTTCTGATTGAGCGGGGTAGCAAATGTATTATCAACTACTACGATCGCCCCGACTTTCTTCGCTACCGTCGCCAACCTTTTAATATCAACAATTTTAAGCGTGGGATTGGTAGGAGTTTCCAGATAGAGGAGATCACAACCCCTTCCAATCTCTGATTCGAGTTCTTCGTGGTCCGATGTGTTGCAAAGCTTCACATCAACTTTGTAGTGCGGGAGAAATTCCAAGAATAACTTGCTGGTGCCTCCGTACGTGTCCTTAATCGAAACCACTCTTTTTCCAGGACCCAGCAACGAAAACAAAGTATTGCTGATCCCGCCCATGCCGGTGGCAAAAGAGGTAGCTGCTTCTGCCCCTTCCAGAATGCGGATCTTCTCTTCAAGCGCCCGGACTGTTGGATTATTATTTCTGCTGTAAATGAAGCCATCGGCTTTACCGGTTGCTACCTCATACCATCTATCAAGATCGTCGTAGGCAAACGTTACGCTGTTCACGATTGGAGTCGTGGTGGCGCCTTCAAAAGTGCGATCCGACTCACCGGCCCAAACAGCGGCAGTACCTTTTTTGTAATGGGTAAAATCCATTTTGAATAACTTTAAATTGTAGTTAGCCTTGTCGTTGACCTGAAAATAGTAATTTGTAGCAAAAGAAACGCATGGTTAAAATAATTGTCAGAATCAGCAGATGTTGCGGTGTAGGATTGTTAAAAAGATGGACTTAAATTCATAGCTCGATTCGGATTAATTGTCAAAAAGATCATATAATGATAAACAGAAGAAAATTTATCAAACAAACAGCGGCAGGAGTAACTGGCCTTACCCTGAGCACTCATTCTTTTGCTAACATGTTGGTTCAAAAGAAAAAGGAACGACTCGGTGTGGCACTTGTTGGTCTTGGTTACTATAGTACCGACCTCCTCGCACCCGCCTTAAAATTAACAAAGCAATGCTATCTGGCGGGAATTGTCACTGGCACACCGTCCAAGGCTGAGCGATGGAAACAGATATATAAGCTGGAGGATAAGAATATTTATGATTATCGGAATTTTGATTCACTGGCCAACAACACGGATATTGATGTGGTGTATGTTGTGCTGCCGCCATCACTTCATGCTGAGTTCAGTATCCGGGCCGCCAAAGCCGGAAAGCATGTGTGGTGCGAAAAGCCGATGGCCATAACGGAAGCAGAATGCAAAATGATGATTGACGCCTGTGTTCAAAACAAAGTAAAACTTAGCATTGGCTACCGCATGCATCACGAGCCAAACACACAAAAGATCATCCAGTTCAGAAAGGAACGGACCTATGGCAACGTGATCAAAGTTGAGGCAGCAGCAGGATACTTCGATTCCCGAACGGATCACTGGAAGCAAAATAAAAAAATGGGCGGTGGATGCACTTACGATATGGGGGTTTATCCATTGAACGCTGCACGCTACAGCACCGGATTGGAGCCCATTGCCGTTTCCGCCCGTGCCTCTGTAACCCGACCTGCTATTTACACTGAAGTAGAAGAGACGATGGCATTTGACCTTGAATTTCCGGGAGGTGCGACGGCATTGTGTGAAACCAGCCTTGGAAAGAGTATGAACGACCTTACTGTGACGTGCTCAAAAGGCTGGTATAAACTCTCTCCTTTTCAATCTTACACCGGGATTGATGGTGTAACAAGCGATGGAGTCAAACTCAATGTATCCATCCCGAATGAACAAGCCCTCCAGATGGACGATGATGCCCTTGCGATCATGAACGGAACTCCGATGCTCGTGCCGGGTGAAGAAGGGCTAAGAGATATTAGAGTTGTGGAAGCTATCTACCGTTCGGTGGCACAGAAGGGAAGAGTTAAAATTGGATAATGAATGGCCACGGGCTTAAGCCCATGGTGCAGATTTCATAAAATCACAAACAAAAAATGAAAGGACTTGAAGATAAAACAGCCATCATAACAGGCGGCACTAAGGGAATCGGTTACAGTATTGCCGAAGCATTGATTCAGCAGCATGTTAAAGTTGCGATAACAAGCCGCTCCCAGACAGCGGCCACCAAGGCTGCGGCACAGTTAAATAGCCTTGGCAAAGGAGAGGCAATGGGATTTGTCGCGGATGTTCGCCAAGCAGGAGATCAACAGAAAGTTGTGGAAGCCATTATTAAGAAATGGGGTAACCTTGATGTGCTCGTGGCAAATGCAGGATTGGGACATTTCGGCTCCATAGAAACGCTCTCGGCGGAACAGTGGCATGAAACTATTGACACGAACCTGACAGGAGTCTTCCATAGCGTTCAAGCCGCCCTCCCTGCTCTAAAAAAATCAAACGGATATATTATCACGATCGCAAGTCTCGCAGGTACCAATTTCTTTGCGGGCGGATCAGCCTATAATGCAAGCAAGTTCGGCCTGGTCGGTTTTACGCAGGCGGTTATGCTGGATCTCAGAAAGTATGGCATCAAAGTAACCACCATTATGCCGGGATCTGTCGCCACACATTTTGATGGTGCTGAGCCTGATCAAAAAGCAGATGCATGGAAAATACAACCCGAAGACATCGGACAGATGGTGGTCGATTTATTGAGAATGAATCCCCGGACGCTGCCGAGTAAAATCGAAGTGACGCCTAGCATTCCTTCAGGCAAATAGTTAATGTGATTTGCGAGGCTATCGATTATCCTTGATTTCCGCTCCTGCTGCCTCGTCGAGAAACCAATTAAGTTCACCATTTTCCGGCTTAATAAGTTGGGCTGGATATTCTTCCACGTTTGAAGAATCTTTCAGAATGTGATGCACTGCTTCTGCCTTGGATTCTCCGTACACAAGAAAGGCCACGGCATGGGCTAAATTGATGAGTGGTGCCGTGAACGTGATCCGGTACATGTTCACCTCTTTTACGAAAATTTCTTTTACCAACGC
>JANYKP010000364.1 GCA_025358195.1 Cyclobacteriaceae bacterium | reverse complement strand
CAAAAACTAAACTGGCTGTGTATTTAGTCGGCTCCATGCTGCTGATCACATTTTCATTTTATTTCTACCAAATCGTTTATACACCCAATATCCTCGTTGATCAGGAAGACCGCTTGTTTGTCATCAAGACCGGTACAAGCTATCGTGAAGTTTTAGAGGACTTAGGCAAGCAGCGTATGGTTGACGATATGGTGTCATTTAGTTTTCTGGCGCGGCTGAAAAATTTTGACAGAAGCATCCAGCCGGGCCGCTTCATGCTGCGACGAAATATGACCAACCTCGCAGCCATCGCTGCGCTGCAGGGCGGAAAACATGAACCCATCCATGTTACATTCACCAATGTGCGCCTGGTGAGTGAGCTGAATGAAAAGATCACCCGGAACATTGGCGTAACACCGGATGAATTTGAAGAGGCGCTGGATGATTTTATTACCACGAATAAGGAGGGATTTTCGAGGAAAAATATTCTCAGCATGTTTATCCCCAACACCTATCAGGTGTATTTCAACGTCGTGCCGGAGGAGCTGATCGATCGCATGCACAATGAATATCTCAAATTCTGGACCGACGATAGAAAATCAAAGGCAGCATCTCTTGGATTAACACCCATTGAAGTTTCGATTCTTGCCTCCATTGTTCAGGCAGAGAGTGTGAAGCAAGACGAAGCACCCACCATTGCCGGGCTGTACATCAACCGCCTTAAAAAAAACATGCCCCTGCAAGCGGACCCGACGCTCGTATTTGCCGTGGGGGATTTTACCCTCAAACGTGTACTGAATGAACACAAGGAAGTGGACTCACCTTATAATACCTACAAGTATGCAGGCCTTCCTCCGGGTCCGATCAACATGCCTCAGATTGCCAGCATTGATGCCGTCCTGAATTATAAACAAAGTAATTACCTGTTTATGTGCGCCAGGGAAGATTTCTCGGGTTATCACAACTTTGCCAACACCCTTCGTGAACACAATCAGAATGCCCTCAAGTACCAGACCGCTCTCACCATCGAGATGCGCAAGGGTGCAGCGCAACGCAGGAAAAAATAATGTACACCGCTCAAACTCAAATCCGTGTTCGCTATGGCGAGACTGACCAGATGCGTTATGTCTACTATGGCAACTATGCGATGTACTATGAGGTGGCCCGTGTTGAAAGTTTGCGACAATTAGGGCTTACGTACAAAGAACTGGAAGCCATGGGTGTGATCATGCCGGTGCTTGAAAACCATTCCGAATTTCTTTCACCCGCCGTATACGATGAGTTGTTGAAAGTTGTCGTGACGATTCCTGAAAAGCCATCGGTAAGGATTCGTTTTCAGTATGAACTATTCAATGAACAGGGTAAGCTTATCCACCGGGGTGAAACGCTGCTCGCTTTTGTTAACCAGAAAACCGGACGTCCTTGTCGTCCACCGGAGGCCTTTCAAAAAGTATTAGCGCCGTATTTCTAAATTTGTGACGAACCCGCCTCCAGAGCTTTCGGCGGGCAAAGCATGAAGTATAGCCACCGCAAGCGATTATTAAAGATCCGGTCGGCCCGTTACAGCCGGGCCTGGTTGAAAAGAATCAAGATCAAAGGCAGTGAGCACCTTTCTTTGTATAAATTCTTCAAGATTTTTTTATTCAATATTGAGGAAGATGAAATTGTAGACCGCTCCAATGGGGTGGCATACAATTTTATCCTGGCAATTTTTCCCACCATCATCTTTCTCTTCACGCTCATTCCGTACATCTCGCAATATTTTCCAACGGTCAATCGCGACGGCATCATGTTGTTTCTCAGCGACTATATGCCCACCAGCATGTATGAAGTAGCCTCTTCCACCGTGCTGGATATTCTGAGTAAACAACGCGGCGGACTGCTCACGTTCGGTTTTGTGTTTGCCCTTTTTCTGGCCACCAACGGAATGATGGCCCTCATGCGGGCGTTTAATGCCTGTTATAAAACCGTGGAGAAGCGCAGTTTTCTTAAGATGCGGCTAACGGCCACCGGCCTGACTATTCTATTGGCGGTCGTGTTAATGTCGGCCGTGTTTCTGTTGATTGTGGGTGAGCTGGTGATCAACAATGTGACCAACGAGCTCTCGAATTTGAGCAACCTGCGTTTGGATAAGTTGTACGGGCTTTTTGCGTTGCGGTTCGTAGTAATTTTTATCGTCTTCTTTTTCGCCGTGTCGTTCATTTATTATTTCGGCCCGGCGGTGCATTATAACTGGAAATTTTTTTCCATTGGTTCTTTTATTGCCACCCTGGCTTGCATCGCCATTTCGTATGGCTTCTCGTTCTACATCACCAATTTTGCCAGTTACAATAAAGTCTATGGATCGATCGGCGTACTCATTGCGCTGATGGTATGGATCCAGTTGTTGACGGTGGTCCTATTATTCGGCTATGAGATCAACGCCAGTTTGCACTACGGGCGGAAGATTGAGGCGATCGAACAGCACAAGCGGCGGAAGCGGAGGGAGAAATACAAGCAGCAAGCCTGACGTAAAATATAATGAGACCAACAAAAACCCCGTCATGGCGGGGTTTAGCTTGGGTTGCAACATTCTTGAAACTGGGGTAGGATTTGGTTTTGGATGCTATCTGAAATTTTGCCCAAATTCTCCGATTTTGGGGCCACTTAGTATGAAATTTTACCCACTTTTCAGACTTAAGCATAGTTAGCATGAAATTTTACCCACAAATTGCTCACTTAATCTGAAATTTTACCCAAATTGCAGTGAAATTGCTGACTTAATGGGAAAAATTCCCCTATCAAAAATCCAGGAAATCATCTTTGCCTCCTCAGAAAAGAGTGAGTCCAGGCGAATTACTGGCCTCTTGAAAGAGAAGCAAATTCGGAAAATTGCTCCCAGATTATATACTTCAAATCTGAAGGAGTCGCCGGCAACGATAGTCAAAAGAAATTGGTATCGCATTTTGGCTCACTTGTTCCCTCAGGCCTTACTAAGTCACCGCAGTGCCCTTGAATTTAAGCCGACCTCCAAAGGCCATATTTTTCTCACTTGGTCA
>JANYKP010000557.1 GCA_025358195.1 Cyclobacteriaceae bacterium | reverse complement strand
GCAAACTCCTTCGTACTTTTTATTTGACTCTTCAACACGGTCGGTGTCCCGTAGGCATGTGTAACAAAGTGTTTATAATTTTCAGCCTCCTCATCCAGGTTTCGTTCGGCCAATAATCCCGAAAGGCTATCGATCTTTTTGACAAGGGCAAGTTCTTTTCTGACTGCAGTCAGGTGTAAGTCAACATTGAGTGAATCTTTTAAAGAACGGTCTTCGACGATTTGGGAGCCATACGCCAACTCAGAAACCTTCATCTCGAAAATTTTTAAGGGCATCGGTTGAGGGTCGACCTTGCGCAACGAAGGAAAATTAAGTCTGCTGAGAAGACCCGGAATTTCCTCACGGACCGATACAGAATCCTTTTTTAACTTATGCTGTATTTTGTTGATATCCACATCCAGTGCTACCAATTGATCTTTCAGCGGGTATATTTCCTTTTCGATTGTCTCTGCGCTGCTGAGGGCCCACCGTTTATAATCCCATAATCTTAAATCATCCTTATAAAAATCGACCGGGCCAGTGCCATCTTTCTTGAAGTCCTTGATCTCTTCCGGATCAAGATCTTGGTTGTAGCCAGTTTTCCCAAGTGCCTGTGATGTCGCTTTGTAGTCATTAAAATTCATATGACATGAATCATATAATTGTGCCAGGTGTCGTAAGTCAGAAATCAATTGATCATCCGCTCTAAGAAAAAATTCCTTTTGGCCTGGATAGACCATTTGTATTTTGTTAAAAAGTATTTCGGCCCGTTTGTAGCAATTTTCCGAGGCTAGAAACTGCGCCTTTAGGGTAAGAATTTGAGTGCCTCTTTCTTTTAACTTCATCCTGTTTTCAAGATCCAACTGGACATCCGAAAGCTTCACACCAAATTTTCCGGTGCGCAAATCTCTTCGATTGTACATCTGGTAATATTCATCATTGCGGCTTAACTCCTTTTCTGTGATGCCCTTACTGGCTTTCTCATAGAAATAGACCGCTGAGTCAATCAGCATGACAAGTTCCCTCGCTTGTTTCAGGTAATCGAGTTTGGTGGACCTATCTTGATAAATCATCCCCATAAAAAGATAAGCGTTGGGATTGTCCGTATTGACCCCGAGGTACTTCTTAAGAAAAGGCTCTGCATTTTCGAATTGCTTGGCATTCAGCAGCACGAAGAGGTCTTTGTATTTGACTTTTTGGCAGAAGCAGGGGGAACACAAAGTAATTAACAGAAAGGTGATCCGGCGCGCTTTACTATTCATTTTTGCATTCTAAATTGTAGCAAATTACTCAAATAAAGAGATTTGATGAATTACAAAGACCACGCCAGAAAAATGATTTTTCATTTGTTTACGCTCCTTAAACCGATTGCTTCAGCATTAGTACTCGTGGCCTTGTTACAGCTAACGGGCTTGATGAGTTCGGTGTCCTACGTCGCTCAGTGGGCCTTGCTTGAAACCGGCTTGAAAGATGCCGACAATAACCCGTCAGAGAACCAGGAAGATTTTGATTATCAATTCACTATCAAGGATTTGGCAGGGAATAAAGTCCTCTTTGAACAATTTAAAGGCAAGGTCCTATTTTTGAATCTGTGGGCTACCTGGTGTGGGCCCTGCCGCGCAGAGATGGATGGTATCCAGAATCTTTACACAAAAATAGATAAGGAGAAAATCACATTCATCATGCTTTCTCTAGATAAAGACGGCGACCAAGGGAAGGTCGTGGACTACCTTCAAAAAAAGAATTTTACATTTCATGCCTATCTGCCTTCCGGCTATTTACCCCAACAACTTCGGGTGTCCCAGATTCCCACCACATTTGTCATCTCAAAAGATGGAAAAATTGTAAAAAAAGAAATTGGGTCTATGCAGTACGACACGCCCAAGTTTCAAAAATTTTTGGAAACTTTAAGTCAATGACAATCTTTAAGCAGTGCCTGCAAATTTTATGATCAAAATGCTATTTAGTCTTCAAAATAAAGTAGCGCTAATCACCGGAGGCGGAAGTGGAATTGGCAAAGCCATCGCTCAATGTTTTGCTGCGCAAGGCGCAGTAGTTTGCATCATTGACCTCCAAGACGTTGCGGCTGATGAAACCGCCACGTCCATCCAGGCAAGCGGCGGGAAGGCATTCGGGTTTACTTGTAATGTCACAAATCAGCTGGAGGTAGTTGCCTGCTTTCAAAAAATTATTCAACGTTTCAATACGCTTGATATTTTAGTAAACAGCGCAGGGATCGCCAGCATATCAACGCTTGAAACAACTTCCGAAACTGATTTTGAAAAAATATTTCAGGTAAACGTGAAGGGAACGTATAACAGCATGTACGCAGCTATTCAACAAATGAGAAAGCAGCAACGAGGCGTGATCCTGAATATCGCTTCGATCGCCGCCACCGTTGGACTCGCGGATCGCTTTGCCTACAGCATGAGTAAAGGAGCGGTCGTGAGCATGACGCTTTCTGTCGCTAAGGACTATATCCTGGAAGGTATCCGGTGCAATAGCCTCTCTCCCGCCCGTGTTCACACGCCGTTTGTCGATGGGTTTATCAAAGCAAATTATCCTGGCAAAGAGCAAGAAATGTTTGAAAAATTATCGGAGGCCCAACCCATCGGGCGAATGGCAAAACCAGAAGAGATTGCGCACCTGGCCTTGTACATTTGTTCCGACGAGGCTTCGTTTGTTACGGGTTGCGATTATCCAATCGACGGTGGTTCTATCAAACTTAACTGATAATGAAAATTATTCGCTTTGGTCAACCCGGGCGCGAAAAGCCAGGCATTTTATTGAATGACAAAATCATCGACATCGCTTCGTTTTCAGAAGATATCGGCGAAACGTTTTTCGAAGCAGACGGCATCAGGCGCTTGCAAATATGGGTTGAGCAAAATATAAAAACCCTGCCAATAGTTACTGACCCTCAACGATTTGGACCTCCTTTCACACGGCCTTCCAAAATTATCTGTATCGGACTCAACTATGCCGACCATGCCCGTGAAGCGAACATGGAGTTGCCAAAAGAGCCTGTTATATTTTTCAAATCAACTTCTGCACTGAGCGGTCCCAATGATCCGCTGGTTATTCCCAGAAATAGTATTAAGACAGACTGGGAGGTAGAGTTGGGCGTGGTCATCGGTAAAAAATCATCCTACCTCTCAGAACAGGAAGCCCATGACGCCATTGCTGGCTTTTGCCTTCACAACGATTATAGTGAACGTGAATTTCAATTGGAGCGCAGCGGTCAATGGGTTAAAGGCAAAAGCTGTGATACCTTCGCTCCTATGGGTCCCTATCTTGTCACTCCCGATGAAATCAAGGATGTGAATAACCTGAAGATGTGGTTAAAGGTGAACGGCAAACTGATGCAAGACAGCACTACACAAAACCTTGTCTTTAAAATTCCCTTTATTATCAGCTATATCACTCAGTTCATGACCCTGCTGCCAGGCGATGTCATTTCTACCGGAACCCCGGCAGGTGTGGGAATGGGAATGAAACCGCCAGTATATTTGAAAAAGGGTGATATTATTGAATTGGGCATCGACGGCCTTGGCCAACAACGACAGGTAGCCATCTGATGACGATAGACTCCCATCAACATTTCTGGAACTATCAGCCTCACCGTGACACCTGGATCACGGAGGAAATGAATGCGATTCGAAAAGATTTTCTGCCGTCCCACCTTTCACAACTTCTGAAGGAAAATAAAATTGAAGGGAGCATTGCTGTGCAGGCTGATCAATCAGAAAAAGAAACTGATTTTCTAATCAAATGTGCGCGCAATCATTCATTCATAAAAGGGATTGTGGGCTGGACGGATCTTCAGTCTCCCGGAGTACAGGCAAGGTTGGAATACTACTATCAGTTTCCTGAAGTAAAAGGTTTCCGGCATGTCGTGCAGTCGGAACCAGGTGATTTTCTTCTGCGAGAAAGTTTTTGTAGTGGCATTGCCCTCCTGGAACAGTATGCTTTCACGTACGATATACTTGTGTATCCGCATCAACTTCCCGCCGCATTAGCATTCGTTAAAAAATTTCCAAATCAACTTTTTGTAATCGATCATTTAGCGAAGCCATCGGTCAGGCAGATGCAACTAAAGCCCTGGAAACAACAGTTACAGCAAATTGCCATGCATGAAAATGTATTCTGTAAAATTTCCGGGCTGGTGACCGAGGCTGACTGGAAAACGTGGAAGCCCTCCAACTTCAATCCCTACCTTGATACAGCATTGGAGGCATTCGGTACAAAGCGATTAATGTATGGTTCAGATTGGCCTGTTTGCCTGTTGGCTGCAAGTTACGAGGGTCAATTACAAATCATTCGTCAGTTTATTGATTCCTTGTCACCATCAGAAAAGAAGGCTATTATGGGTGAAAATGCCGCGAGATTTTATCATCTTTAATCGTATCTATCCCTGGTAATGAATCTTCATCTAAAAGATAAAGTAGTTATTGTTTCAGGTGGTGCCAAAGGCATAGGAAAAGCGATATGCATTCAACTCCTTGAGGAACAAGCGATTCCTGTGTTATTGGATAAAGATGAGGCGGCTGGAAAAAGTTTCGTAAAACAGTTTCCACGCTCACATTTTATTTCCCTCGACCTTACCGATCCGGTTGCCTGCAAGAAGAGCATTGAAAAAACGGAGAAAAAATTGGGACAGATCAATGCGTTGGTAAACAACGCAGGCTTCAATGATGGAATCGGTTTGGCAAAAGGAAATCCGCAGAAATTCGTTCAATCATTGAACAATAGCGCAGGACATTATTATTTTCTTGCGCATTATTGTTTACCATTTCTCAAGCAATCAAAAGGAAACATTGTCAACATCGCTTCAAAGGTCGCGATTACCGGACAAGGAAATACATCCGGTTATGCTGCTGCTAAAGGAGCAATCCTCAGTCTTACCAGGGAATGGGCCGTAGAACTCCTTCCTTTTTCAATACGGGTCAATGCGGTGCTCCCGGCAGAGGTATGGACACCTCTTTATGAATCCTGGATCAAATCGTTTCCGGATCCAAAAGAAAAAAAACGTGAAATAGAAAGTAAAATACCGTTGGAGAATAGAATGACCTCCTCCGAAGAAATCGCCAACATGGTTGTGTTTCTGCTTTCCGATCGCTGCAGTCACGTCACTGGCCAATGGATGAGCGTAGATGGTGGATATGTTCATCTGGACCGGGCCATTTAATTATTTCGAAATCATGCCCATTGCACCACCGGAAACAACTGCCCGCACACCAGGATCAGCCGGTGAGTCGTCATACCTGATTCCTTTCATCCTTGTTACCAGCCTCTTCTTTTTATGGGGGATAGCCAATAGTTTGAATGGCACACTGATTAAACATTTTCAAACGGCACTCCAACTCAGCCGGGCGCAAGCAGGTATCGTAGACTCTGCTTTTTACATTGGCTATTTTGTCACGGCGATTCCTGCGGGTTTTGTCCTAAATAAGCTTGGCTATAAAAAAGGGATTATCATTGGGTTGCTGCTGTTCGCAGCCGGTGCACTACTCTTCTATCCTGCCGCAGAATTAAGGGTCTATGCCTTCTTCCTCCTGGCATTGTTCATTATTGCCTGTGGTCTTGGTTTTCTTGAAACAGCCGCCAATCCATACGTGACCGTTCTAGGCGATCCTGCAAAAGCCGAAACCAGGATTAATTTCGCACAATCATTCAACGGACTGAGCACCATTCTTGGACCTGTCATCGGAAGTCTTTTTATCTTCTCGTCTACTGAATACACGAACGACCTCCTTAATGGTCTACCACCTGCCCAAGCCGAACTCATTAGGATTTCCGAAGCGCATTCCGTTCAAATGCCCTACTTGATCCTCGCGGGAGTTGTCTTGGTAATTGCATTTCTGTTTTCGATGGTCAAGATGCCGGAAATTTCTTCTCCCTCAGAGTCTACGGCTACCATGAAAGGAATTTTTCGTCACCGACACCTTGTGTTTGGGGTTCGCGCAGGCGAGCACGAGCGCTTGCTCGCAGAGATTGCGGACATCGGACGACAGATCGCATCGTTACGCGGCGGCTCGAAAAGCCTGGTGCGCGAGCAGCTTCACACGCTGGAGGCTGCGAAGCACGAGAAGTGGGACGC
>JANYKP010000353.1 GCA_025358195.1 Cyclobacteriaceae bacterium | reverse complement strand
ATTAACAATTATCCTTACCCGGCAAGGGCTTTTTGAGGTTTTGTTGAGGTTTTTAGTTAAGCGGTAGCGGTCTCATTTTTTTCTTTCGAGCATCCTTCCCAAGGCTAGCCGGATCACTTCTTCTACCTCTTCGTCAATGGTAATGTAGGTCGTGTCGATCTCGATGGCGTCCTTTGCTTTGCGCAACGGACTTTCCAGCCGGGTACTATCAATTTCATCTCGCTTCAGCAGGTTTTCGATGATAGTATCAATATCGATCATCTCATCGCGGTCGAGTAATTCTTTTTGTCTTCTGAATGCGCGGACCAGGACATCTGCCGTAAGAAAAAGTTTGAGCTCCGAGTCGGGAAACACGACGGTTCCGATATCCCGGCCGTCCATAACAATGGCGCGCTCCTTCCCCATTCTCCGCTGCTGTTCTACCATAGCGTGCCGCACCGGGGCCAGCGTACTCACCTGGCTGACATATTCCGATACCCGCATATCACGAATCTCCTTTTCGACGATCACACCATTCAAAAACGTCTCGGTTTTGCCTTTTCTATTCACCTGAAAGGAAATTTTTATTTGTGCCAGCGTCTTGTCAACTTCTCTAGGGTTGGTAAGAGATATGTGGTGTTCCAAAAAATAAAGCGTCACTGCCCGATACATGGCTCCGGAGTCGATGTAGCGAAAGCCAAGAACTTTTGCTACTTCCTTGGCCGTGGTGCTTTTCCCGCAAGCTGAATATCCGTCAATAGCGACAATTATTTTTCGCATGACTCAGCAATCTTTCATCGGACAAGGAATCGGCTTACCCCGCTTCAGCTTTTTATTGTGTGCGTGATTCGATGACGTGCAGGAAGCACCAAAAAGTAAAAAAATAAGGGTGAAAGAAATGAACCTGAATTTTTTGAAAATCATCTGTTTCAAAATTAATGTTTTTGACAAGGAAAACGGGATATCTATGAACTTTCTTTAGGTTTAGGATTGGGTGCTGTAGCCAACAGCCAAAACCTAAGACCTCCCTAGCCTTCCACTTTTCCATGATAACTCATACGGAAGCCAATTTTTTGTCCTGCCCCCAGCTCTTGGGTCTTTTCCAATTTTTGATACAGTGTAATGAATTTCACCTGTGGGTAAGGAGGAGCCATCAGATCATTTTCTATGGCAAGCGTAAGCGCCAGTTTCACCAGGATATTCAAATCATGTTCTGTTATAGCGGCATTGGAAATCTGACTGAACACCAAACCTAACTTTCCCTCACCTTCTACAATGTATCGCCCATCGTGATTAACCAGCAAGCGTGCGAGCAGGTAGCCCGGATCATTTACCCGGTTGAACTTGATCGAGTCCGACATAAAATTATAAATCATGATTTGTCCAAAGTACCGGTTGATTTCATTCTCTTTAATATATGGGTTTTTCATAACCTCATGCTCTTCGTCAAAGGTCACGATATTCGTATGTAACACGAAAATCAGCAGGTCACCAGCAAGTTTCAACTGAAACTCATGGTCGTTGATACGTTTAAAGTCAACAGTAACATCGTGGTCACTCGGTTTCACCTTTTTCCTGAGTTCGCCCACAACTCGCTTGGATTCTTTCGCGAGGGCCTCAAACGAGCTTATCAAGTTTTTGTAGGTAATCTGTTTGGCTGTGGATTTATTTTCCAACATGCGTTGTATGCGTTCAAGCGGATCTTGCTCGGTTTCCATGGAGTTTTACATTTAAGTCTGTAATTTAGGGATTCCAAAATAATCCGTTTTGTATGGAAAATAAGCAGGAAGGAAAAGCCGAAACTTTTTTCAAGGATTTTGGCAAAAAACTTGATCAGTTCTTTGCAGAAGCCAAAGATGCCAGCACCCGGGTGGAGGCCGATTTGAAAAAAAAGTACGAAGAACTGAAAGTTTCAGCAGAAAAATTGAAGAACGACAGTCAAAACAAGGAGCGGTGGAAAGAGGTAGAAGCCAGCTTGAAAAAAGCAGGGGAAGAGTTGGAGAAAGCAGCAAAGGCGGCGTTTAAGAAGAAGGATGCGGATAAAACTTAGGTCTTAGGTCTTGGGTGTTGGGTCTTAGCGACCTTACAATAATGATAATAGCCAATCATTTTGAACAAGCCAACTATAACCGCGAAAGAGCCAAGACCCAACACCCAAGACCCAACCCCACCCAAAGCTAAATTTTAACTGTCTTCCACTTCCCTTGCCGGAAAATAATAATCGCCGCCACCGCCATGGCCGACTCCGCGATGGCGATTGCCCAAAAAGCACCGGAGGCACCAAAGTCCAGTTTCATTGACATTACATATGCCAGTGGAATTTGAAAAAGCCAGTAACCAAACAAGTTGAGTATGGTCGGTGTTTTCGAGTCACCCGCTCCATTTAACGCTTGTATGATCACCATTCCATATCCATAAAATACATAGCCGAAAGCCACAATCCGAAGGCATTGCGTTCCGAATCGAATGACCTCTGCGTTGGACGAGAAAAAACCCATGACCGGTTCGGAAACAAAATAGAACGTGATCGATATCAATCCCAAAAAAACCATGTTCAGGAAACCTGCAGTCCACACCGATTTTTCTGCTCGTTCTGGTTGCTTGGCTCCGAGGTTCTGCCCTACCAGCGTAGCCGCAGCATTGGCCATACCCCAGGACGGCAGAATGGTAAAGATGATAATCCGTATTGCAAACTGATAACCGGCAAATGCGGCGCTTCCAAAGTTAACGATGATCCTCGCCAGGAAGAGCCAGCTCGCCGTTGAAATTAAAAACTGCCCGACATTGCCGGCTGACACTTTCAACAGGCGTATAATAATGTCACGGTCAATTTTTATGTTTTCGCGGTGAATTTTGATAATACCTTTGTCACCTGCGAGGTAGTAAAGTTGATACAATACGCCGGCGCCCCTGCCAATGTTGGTCGCAATGGCGGCGCCCTCCACTCCCATGGCAGGTACGGGCCCCCATCCAAAAATGAGAAGGGGATCAAGAACCATGTTGAGAATATTCGCTATCCACAAGGAGTGCATAGCAATGGCTGCATTACCCGCGCCGCGAAAAATTGCATTGACCAGAAATAAAGATATCCTGAGATTAATGGGTGCATCCGAAAATATTGTCGCAGTGGGTTCGGGCTATACCCTGTGGATGCTGGGTGGTAACTTTACAATTGTCTCTTTATTTCTG
>JANYKP010000339.1 GCA_025358195.1 Cyclobacteriaceae bacterium | reverse complement strand
AATACAAGGCTAATGCCGAATAAAACTACCGTCAGGATTTTTGTCAGGTTCATTGTGGCTCAGGTTTAGCATGCAATAATAAGTTCGTTTTTTGAAATTTTTAAGCTCGATTTTCAGTTTTTTATCCCTTTTTGGGGATTTCAATCTAAATCTTCAAATATCCTTTCAAGCCCCGGATTTTTTCAATGGTTTTGCCCCTTTTAAAGAGCCCATGTTTGTGTCTAGGCGACAATGCCCTTATTTCTGATTCGGCCAAATATTTTACTTCCCGGATAATCTGTTCTTTTTCATCCATTTCCGGGTCTGATCCTGTGAAAAGCCTTCCCCCGGTTGCTGTTACCTCAAAAAAAAGCTCGATGGCATGAAGGGGCGACTGAATGAATTCGCATACAAATTGTAAACTTCCAACTTTGATCCTGAGTCCTGTTTCCTCTCTAAATTCTCGTATCAGGTTAAGTTCAGCAGACTGTCCGAACTCAACACCACCGCCGGGAGGAGCCCAGAAGTCATGCTTGTATATCCCACGGTGGTTCACCAATAACATCCTGTCACCTTCCCAGCATAAACCGCAAACCCGTATTCTTACCTGGTTCCCATAAATTTCCTGAACCGATTTGTTCATCATTTGGTTGTAAATGCGTTATGATATTGAATGCCTAAATTTGTAAAAAATCACGGACTATGAAGAAGTTATTTTTTGCGCTTATGGTGCTGGGGGTGGCCGTTCATTCCAACGCCCAAACCAGCGGCCCTGTAATCACCTGGGAGAAATCGGTATTCGATTTTGGCGACGTCGTTCAAGGTGATAAAGTAGAGCATACCTTTAAATTTAAGAATACCGGAAACGAACCGCTCATCATCACCAATGTGCAAGTGACCTGTGGTTGCACGACTCCCAAAGGCTGGGCCCGTGATCCGATCGCCGCTGGACAATCAAGTGAAATCACGGTGGCATTTAACAGCCTGGGTAAATTTGGAAAACAAAATAAAGTGGTCACCGTGGTGTCCAATGCAGTTAATCCGGAGGGCGCGCAGATATCATTTTTAGCTAACGTCCTGGAGAAAAAAAGCCCGAATTAATATTTTGCCTCCGACTCATTCTTGAAAATCCTTCGGGGTCGTTATTTTTTCTGACTCTTCAGAAATGTCAATCCTAATGCTACCCAGCCAGAAATAAGAAGTACACCACCAAATGGCGTAACGGCTCCCCACCATGTTTGATTTGTTAGTGCCAGTGTGTAAAGACTGCCACTGAAGATGATGATGCCACCGGAAAAGAGCCAGGAAGAAGTTTTCAGTTTGGGGAATTTCTCCATCAGGATTCCCGTTGCCAGCAGGGCAAGGGTGTGATAAAAGTGGTACCGAACGGCAAGGTCAAATGTTTCACTCCTCCCGGTAGTGGTTAGTATGTCTTTTAGTGCATGCGCACCAAAGGCTCCGAACACTACGGCAAGTGTTCCAAAAAGTGAGGCGAGAATGAGAGTTGTCCGCTGGTTCATTGTTTCGAGTAGTGATTGAATTTACCTCACGTTAATTCCCTGGTTCCAAAAATGGCGGTGCCGATCCTCACCATGGTACTTCCTTCTTCCAATGCTATTTTATAGTCTGCACTCATACCCATTGAAAGTTCGTTCATTTGAACAAAGGGAGGTAGCGATTGTTGTTTTAAAGCATCAAATACTTTTTTTAACGATCGGAACTCGTTTCGAATCTGTTCCTGGTTATCCGTGAGTGTGGCCATCCCCATCAATCCATCAATCATCACAAACTTGAGAGAAGCCAGTTCAGGTGATTGAATGAATTGTTGGAGTTCTGAAAAACTCAATCCAAACTTGGTCTCCTCTCTTGCAATGTACACTTGCAAGAGACAATGAATAACCCGCTGGTGGTTTTGACCCTGTTTGTTTATTTCTTCCAACAGTTTCATGCTGTCTACCGAATGGATTAATGAAACGAATGGTGCAATGGGTTTTACTTTGTTCCGCTGGAGATGGCCGATAAGATGCCACGCGGTATCAAGGGGAAGTTGAGGTTGTTTTTCGACCAGCTCCTGGACCTTATTTTCTCCAAAAATGCGCTGGCCCGTTTGGTAAGCTTCCCTGATTCTTTCCGTGGAATGCGTCTTACTTACCGCAATTAAACGCGCGGCATAGGGTTTTAGCTCCAACTGGAATTTCTCTATGTTATTTTTGATTCCCATTCTATCTTTAACCTTTTACGCTGAGGCACACAAAAATATGGCTATCCTGGGTACGTTGCTGAAAAGTGGAATAAAACTTCGCGAAAATCTTGAACAGGAGTATTCTTCACCCTTTGAGCTGCAGAAACATGAATTAAAAGAATTGTTGATCACGGCGAGCAATACGGAGTTTGGCAAAGATTACAATTTTCATGAAATACTCAGAACCTTTCGCAAAGGACCAAAAGAATTCTACAGGCATTTTAAGCAGGTCCCACTACACGACTACAATAAAATATACAAAGACTGGTGGCAGCTGGCACGCAAAGGCGCCAAAAATATTTGCTGGCCAGGCCGCGTAAAATATTTTGCGCTGAGCTCGGGCACATCGGATGCTGCGTCCAAGTACATTCCGGTAACGAAGGACATGACAAAGGCCATCCAACGGACCAGCATCCGTCAGATACTGTCGCTCTCAAAGTAC
>JANYKP010000336.1 GCA_025358195.1 Cyclobacteriaceae bacterium | reverse complement strand
CAGGGTCGGTTATGCCTGGATCTTTTTTATCTTCTTTTTTACCTTCGACAACTGGAATTGCCTGGTCTTCACCCAGGTGTCCTTTGAATATCCAGGCCTCTTTATGTTCCGATTCAATTCTTAACTTATTGACAAATGGTTGCGCCTTTCTTTTTTCATCCGTTTGGAGGAGGTAAACGTAATAGAGTTTCCGGGCAGGGTTTATTGCATACTGTGCATTGAAACCCTTCTGATTGGCGCTCGCGGTAAAGAGGATAGCGTATTTTTGAATAGCATACACTCCTATTGTTACATAATATTCGTCCGTAGTGGTTTGTGCGGCAACTGAATTACACAGCGTCGAAAGGCCAACCATCCAGACTGAAAATGTTAATACCTTCATAGTGATGAGAATTTCAATTTCTCGAAGGTAATAAATTAATGAAAATCTGGTGCATTTTGGCCGTAAAGACGCTATAAAATAGCCTTCCAAAGGCTTTTTTACAATAGAATCTTACCATGAACCCATGTCAGCGTTCATTACCGGTTGGAATCCGTTCGCTTGTAATTAGTATTGTACGGAGGAAAGCAGGCCTTTTTGAAATTGAATGCGTCACGTATTCTATAAAAAATACTGATTTATTCCTGGCTCTGAACCACCTCTATCTCCACACGCACGTTTGTCTCTGCTTTGTCGCTATCCTCGTTCACCAGCGGTTTTTTTCCTCCCCAGGCCTTTACAGTCATTCTTTTTTTATCAATTCCATTTGCAATGAGGTAATCGCGGATCGTGTTTGCGCGCAATTCAGATAATTCTTTCGCGGATCCATAATCTTCAACTGTATTGGTGAGCGAAAAGAAGTCAGCTTTGTCGCTGGCCCGCTTGATTATTTTTCCTGGCTCGTTGCCATTGGTATGGCCATGTATTCGTATTTCTGTCTTTGGCTTTTCTCTCAGGAACTGCAATAGCTTATCAACGGCAAAGCGCGATTCCAGCCGGAGGACAGAAGCATCCCTGTAGAAAAAGATGTAGTCCAGTTTTTCCATGCCGCCTTTCTTCGTCGACATTACCTTCTTCTCCACTTCGTTCTTAATTTTCTCTTCCCGCAACTTGGCCGAATCAACAGGAACGGCTTTTATTTCTTTCGGAGGTTCTTCAATTATAATTTTCTTTTCTTCTTCTTTCGGCTTTTCTTCAATTACGGTGGCAATCACCGGTTCAACGATAAGACCACGACTAAAAACCCAGGCATCCCTGAATAGTCCGGATTTCTGAAGTCGCTTAGCTTCTGCAATGGCGGTATCATGATTATCTGTCTCGAGCACATAGACATGGTGCAAATTATTTATCTTATCTATTTCTAATTGTGGTTTAAGTTTCTGCTTCCTTAGTTGTTTGGCGAACTTATTTGCATTCTCCTTGACGGAGAAAGTTCCAACTACGACAACATAGTTTCCGGGGCTACTGGATGCAGTTTGTGCCCATGCACGGTGCCCAATCAGCGCTATTAACAAAAAAGAAACCAGCACAACAGTTTTCATTCTCGTATATTTTAAGGTATAGACCTACAATAATAATTCTACAAGCCTAATAAAATTATTCAATTTCAGCCAATATATTACATTACTGCCTGTTATCGGGCAGAAATAATTTCAAATTGACGCTGCAAGGTCTCGCCTTCGTCATCCACCAAGATGCCTTGATGGAAACACCATGAGAAATGATGGGCTTCTGGTGTACTGTCAATGAGCTCTCCATCCAAGTGCCAATATAACTACGGGCAAATTTGTTGATCGATCCCGGCAGTCATAACTCATTTCATGGCATCTTGTTGGCATGGCGCGAGACCAGCAGCCAACGATTCCCTGTTTTGACATACACTTCCGTATACCGAAGTTCTGCGGAAAATGGTTTCCCATCCCCAATTCCCCCAAACGAGCCTAGTCCTGTGACAATGGCCGTTGAAGCATATAACCGGGCCTGTGATTCTTTAATGGCAACGTTCTGATAATTAAGTTTGCCAGATTTGATATCATCTACAATCTCCTTCTTGTTTTGGGTCCATCCACTGGAGTGGATGTATTGAACCTTATCATCGAGCAGGGCTGTCAGTGAATCATACTGCTTGTTGATAAGCCAATCAAATTTTTTCTTAGAAAGATCCAGGATGAATTGCTCCTGACGTGAAGGGGTTTGCGCCAATACCAGGGCAGACCATGTCATAAGAACAACGGAGAAAATAAGTTTTTTCATGCTAACGTATTTATTTTAGAATCTTTGTCGTGAGTCTTCCAACACCAGTTCTGCGTCAGGTTTTGACTCATCGGTAAGCGCCACCTTATTTCTTTCCTGACGAAGAATACGCATATAGAGGGAAATATTCTTATCGAAGAGAAACCTGAAAAACAGTTTCGTCCATGAGTTGTGTGATTTTAACGAATCGTAATATTCAGGAGCGTTTTTTTTCAAGTCAGGAAGTTTGTTCCAGGGGATCGACGGAAAGTCGTGGTGCTCATTGTGAAATCCTACGTTAAAAGCCACCGCAT
>JANYKP010000296.1 GCA_025358195.1 Cyclobacteriaceae bacterium | reverse complement strand
GTTATGAGCCATGCGAGCTGCCACTGCTCCATCCAGCAATTAGAGTGGCGACATCGCCACTTGATTGAACTTATAACTATACAGATTGGTTTATAAATGTCAAGAACAACTAACGGAAATTCGAAGATTTTCTATTCAATTCTCATAGCCTGGAATTTTCACAAGTATCTAATCCTTTCATCCTCCTGCTTCACACTGCATTTACTGACTTGCACCCATTATCACTCAACTTGTTTTTCTGCGAGCCACGTTCTCGACCGACGGGGGAGACTTAACGTGCCAGGTTCATCAAAAGAGAGCTTTTCATCTGTAATGTCAAAAGAACAACGACCACCATACATGTATATAACAATCCGTCAACAAAAAAGTTTCAAATAATCCAAAATTTCCATACTTTCTTGTTGTGCTGAGACTTAAGATTACTCATAAAAATCTCGGCGCACCAATCAGGAAAGTTACTTCCCAACACAATCGGGCGATTGGTTCCATCATCCAAAACAGAACCAATCGGAAAACCATCAATACCTTTGGAGCCGACAATGATAGGGTCTCGACTTGTAAGTCTTTGACCCATCACAGTTACCAACTTTACAGGTTTCGTTGTCAATTAAATGAAAACGTTCTGCGTAACAGCCCGACGAACCTTGCGACGAACGTTTCTGAGATGGTCGTCGGTGGTAAGAAATGGACTGCTGTTATTCTTCGAGCGGAGATAGAGGCTGAAGCTGGTTGATTGATTCTTGCGAAGCGAATCACCAACGGTGTAGCGACGGCGCTCAGCAAAATCCGGGCCAGCCGGAACGAACTGAACGCGGTTTGGGTTGCGTCCCTTCAATGAGAGATTGAAGTCGGTATCTTTGAGAATCAAGCGAACTTGGTTAATAACCCGGTCGCCGGTGCGGTTGGCCTTTACTCGAAAGAGAAAGGCAGGAGTGACATTATTGTTCATATTTCTGAAATGTAACTGCTTCTTTTTAAATGTCAAGACTCATCGTCAACAAAAGTGGTCACGGCCTTTCGGGTCTTGACCACGTTATTTTTAACGACGATTTGTCCACGGTCACCCGAATCCTCACCATTCCACTCAACTTCGCCGTTGAGCACATAGCCCCAAGGTTTGAGGAAATTCTCGATGATGTATTTCAACCACTCAACGTAGTTGTAGAATTTTTCGCTGCCGTCCCATTCGATGCGCATACCATCCTCAGTAGGCGCCCACTGGCACCACAGTCCGGGCTGGCCACGCGGGGCGCCATTGTGGTCGGTCACATCATCGGGACGAGAAAATATCTCCTTACCTTGACCCGCGTGCCCCTCTTCATTGACAAAATAACCTCCATCAAGACCAACCGGCAACCCAACAGCCTCACGAAGAGGGTCAGGACGTTGAGCGGTAATTTGCTCGTCACGTTGCATGCGACGAGTATCACCGAACGCCTTCAAATAAAGGCGTTGCGCTTCCGTAAGAGGTTTGTCCAGTTCGAACTCGCCATTGAAATCAGTTGAATAGCCCATGATGTTTTATTTTTGAATTTGCGGTTGATTGATGTGAGTTTCCACGAGCCCAGCGACAACTTCCAATCCCTGTTCACTGAGGCCGGCAACAAACTTCTTGGCGTCAAAAAGTTTTCGTGCGGCCACATTCACGATATATTTCTTTTCAACCGTTACGCTGACGATGTGAACGGTGACAGGAACTTCCGGCAAGATGCACTTCTGCCACTGATAGCTGCTGAAATTGAGAATTTGACCATCCGAACGATAGAACGCACGGGGCCCATCAAAATCAGAACGAATGACCCAGATAGGAAATTCAAGGGCCATCGGGGGGTTTTCAGGATAATTTTTCCAGTTACTCATAATTTTATTCCAACATTGAAGCGTAGCGGTGATATGAAGTTTCATCACGAAAGTATTCGTGACTAGGCCCACGAGCGGCCGTGTGATTAGCGGTATAGAGTTTGTTTCCCCATTTGAGCAGAACGTGGGATTGCTTTCCCATTTCGTTCAACATATTGAGGATAGTTTGTTTCAGATTCGGGTCATCAGCATCCATCTCCCGTTTGTCGAAAAGAATAGGATGTTGTTCCCCGAAATTGACTCCAAGGAACTTTACGATGTTTGACATGAAGAAAGTAGTGAACTACTTTTTATAAAATGTCAAGAAAAATAATTTTCGGAAGCTTTTCGGTAAGAATATAATACTTATTGATATGGGAAGAACACCGCACAATTTAACAGAAGAACAAAAACATGAACGAAGAAAAATGTGGAGAATGCGAAGTTACTGGAAAAACTCCGACAAGGAGAGAACAGATGCTCTCCGAAGATACTACAAAACTCGTAGGCATTTACGGATTGAGAAATAAAATAAATGGAAAGTGGTATATTGGACAAAGTTGGAACATTAATGCTAGATGGCACCACTATCGTAGGTTGTCTTGTGAGAGGCAACAAAAGCTCTATAATGCATTAGTCAAATATGGATACGATGGATTTGATAAAATCGTTCTAGAAAAACTCATCTCACCAACACAAGAACAACTGGACGTGTCAGAGGAGGGTTGGATAAAAGAAAAAAATTCCGTAGAAGATGGATACAACCTCACTTCTGGCGGAAAATCGAACGGAAGGCATTCTCCGGAAACAATTCTAAAAATGCGAGGAAAACGAAAAAGTAAAAGAACAAAAGAACAACTGAAAAGAATGAGCGATGCGCAAAAAGGAAAAGTTCAAACGGAAGAATCAATAGAAAAAAGAAGGCAAAAATTGTTGGGTAGAAAAAGACCTCCACGCTCAGATGAGTGGTGCAGAAAAATATCAGAACAAGCAAAATTAAGATACAAAGATAAAACAAAACACCCAAGCTTTAGAAAAATAACTGATGAGGCAGCGAAGGAAAAAATACGAAGCTCTCTTCTAAAAAATCGCCTCAGCAAGGTCGCCATCATTGAGCATGCTAAGATTCTCCAACTTGAGCCGAACCTTCCGACAAATCTGTTCCTCAATGCAATTGGTGGCGTAAATAATAAACTGGGAACTGCGGGTGAGTCCTCCCAACCGATGGACCCGACCCAACGATTGACGTAGATTTATTGCGCTCCACGTCGGGCTAATGACAGACACCCGAGGAAAGTTTCCATTGAGGTCGTGCAGACTCACACCGACAGCCCCGGCGGCAATGTTACAGATGATGATACGTTTATCGTCCGATTGAAATCCATCAATATCCGCTTGACGTTTCTTGTCGTTCTGTCCACCAACTATGAATCCAACTTGATTTTTATATTTTTTTCCAAGTCGTGCATAAATTGATTCGATGGTATTCGTGAAGTTGCAAAAGACC
>JANYKP010000278.1 GCA_025358195.1 Cyclobacteriaceae bacterium | reverse complement strand
GTCACGGTTTTTGGCGGTGATCAGAACGACAACCTTCCTGTGGATGAGGAGGCAAAGGAATTATGGAAATTATATGTAAGTGAAGACAGGATCCTTCACGGAAATAAGAAAGACAATTTTTGGGAGATGGGAGAGGCAGGTCCTTGTGGACCTTGCTCAGAAATTCACATCGACCTCCGGCCTGAAGATGAGGTGAAGAAGAAACCCGGACGAGAATTAGTTAATCACGACCATCCGCAAGTGGTGGAAATCTGGAACCTGGTATTCATCCAATTCAACCGACTAGCGTCGGGAGTATTAGAGCCGCTGCCCGACAAGCATGTGGACACCGGCATGGGCTTCGAGCGACTGTGCATGGCTATCCAGGGGAAGATTTCTAATTACGATACCGATGTCTTCAGGCCGTTGATGGATTTTATCGCGCTTCACGCGAATGTTAAGTATGGCGACGACAACAAAGCGGACATCGCCATACGTGTTATTGCAGATCACATCCGTGCCGTGGCGTTTGCCATTTGTGATGGACAACTTCCGTCGAATACCGGGGCAGGCTATGTGATCCGGAGGATCTTGCGGCGGGCTGTTCGATACGGATTCTCGTATTTGAATTTCAAAGAACCATTTATTTACCGTTTGGTCCCACTTCTGGCAATCCAACTGAGGGATGTATTTCCCGAGTTGCACCGGCAAGTCGATTATGTAAGCAAGGTTGTACATGAAGAGGAAATCTCATTTTTGAGAACGCTGGAAAAAGGTTTAAAGAGAATGGAGTCAATTCAGACAATCAGCGGAGCACAGGCATTTGAATTGTATGACACATTTGGTTTCCCCTTTGATCTTACTTCGCTCATTGCGCGCGAACGAGGCCTTGCTGTTGATGAAGAGGATTTCAAAATTGAAATGCAAAAGCAGAAATCCCGTTCCAAAATAGATGCCGTGAAGGAAACCGGAGACTGGGTCGTGTTGAGTAATGATGGTAAGTCAGAATTCATAGGCTATGACTGTTTAACTTCTACCTCACGAATCATAAAATACCGCAAAGTCAAACAGAAAAATAAAGAACTCTTTCAATTGGTGTTGGACAAAACCCCCTTCTATGCTGAAAGCGGCGGTCAGGTAGGAGACACCGGTGTGATTGAATCGGCAAATGAGAAGATTGTTGTTCTGGATACTAAAAAGGAAAATGATCTGATCATTCATTTTACGGAATCCCTCCCTTCCAAACTGAATGGCGAGTTTTATGTTTCTGTAGCCGAACACCAACGGAGACGTACTATGAACAACCACTCGGCCACGCACCTGCTTCATGCGGCGTTGCGCCAGGTTCTCGGTAAGCATGTGGAACAGAAAGGCTCACTGGTAAATGAAAAAATGCTTCGCTTTGACTTTTCCCATTTTGCGGCTATGACCGATCCTGAGATTGCGAAAGTGGAGATCATCGTCAATGAGAAAATCCGTGAAAACATTCCTCTGAACGAACAGCGCCATGTGCCCATTGAAAAGGCAAAAGCATCAGGAGCCATGGCATTGTTTGGCGAAAAGTACGGGGAGTTTGTGAGGGTGATCACCTTTGATCCTAAATTTTCTGTGGAGCTTTGCGGAGGCACACACATCCCAGCCACAGGGAACATCGGTCTATTCAAAATAATTTCGGAAAGCTCGGTAGCCGCAGGGGTGCGGAGGATTGAAGCTGTGACCGCGGAAGGAGCGCAAGCCTACGTAAACGAATCGTTGACAATGCTGGGAGAGGTGCGGACTTTATTGAAGAACCCGAAAGATGCGGCCGCTTCTTTGCAAAGCCTCCTTGAGGAAAAACATGCCCTGGAAAAGAAACTGGAAGCTTTTCAACAGGAGCGGTCCAACCAAATCAAGGATGAACTGGCGCGCAAAGCAATCAAATCAAATGGCCACACACTGATCCTTGAAAAAGTATCCTTGCCGAATGCAGATGCATTGAAAAATATTGCCTACGGACTGCGCAATCAATTTGAGGATCTTCTGATGATTCTGGCAGCCGACATCGACAGTAAGCCACAGGTGGCAGTTATGATCGGAGCGAAGCTGGAAGCCACCAAGAGATTTCATGCGGGCAACATGGTGAAAGAGCTTGCAAAGGAAATCGATGGCGGCGGCGGCGGTCAGCCATTTTTTGCAACAGCGGGAGGGAAGAACCTGAATGGCTTGCAGGCTGTACTGGACAGAGCGAGGGAGCTGATTAAAAATTAAGCAAACACCAGGCGACAGACTCGTGATGTCACGCGCCTCACCCACATGGACAAATCAGTGCGCGATAAATACACCGTTGTCATCGGTCTCGAGGTTCATGCACAACTTCTGACGAAAAGCAAGATATTCAGCTCGGACGCTACTGACTATGGCAGTCCGCCGAACACGAACATTAGCGTCATCTCACTCGCACATCCGGGGACGCTTCCAAAGCTGAATAAACGCGTGGCGGAGTACGCTATCAAGATGGGTCTCGCATGTAATTGCGAGATTTCCAGGTTTCAAATCTTCGACCGCAAGAACTATTTCTACCCAGACCTTCCTAAAGGCTACCAGATCACTCAGGATCGCACACCCATTTGCAAGGGTGGTCATATCACAATTAATACAAAAGACGGTACAAAGAGAAATATCAGCCTCCATCGCATACACATGGAAGAGGATGCCGGTAAATCCATCCACTTAGCAGGTGAAACCGACACACGGGTCGATTTCAACAGGGCCGGAGTGCCCCTGATCGAAATTGTAACCAATCCCGACGTCAGGAACTCCGATGAAGCGTACGCTTTGTTGACCGAGATTCGGCAGCTCGTCCGCTACCTGGATATTTGTGACGGTAATATGGAAGAGGGATCCCTTCGCTGCGATGCAAATATCTCTGTGATGTTGAAGGGTGCTACTGAATTTGGTAAGAAAGTGGAGGTTAAAAACATGAACTCCATCCGCCACGTTCAGCGTGCCATCGATTATGAAATCGAACGTCAGATCACACAATTGGAAAAGGGTGAATCTATTATTTCCGAGACCCGCACGTTCAACGCAACGGACGGCAAAACATACAGCATGCGCGTCAAAGAAGAGATGAATGACTACCGCTATTTCCCAGACCCGGATTTGAGCCCGATCGAGATTTCTGAAACATGGCTCAGGGAAATAAAATCGTCGATGCCGCTTCTACCCCGCGAGCTTCATCATAAG
>JANYKP010000548.1 GCA_025358195.1 Cyclobacteriaceae bacterium | reverse complement strand
CAGGAAAGGGGAGCGAATTTTTGATACGTATCCCGGCAGAAATTTTTCAGCAAGTACCGGCCTAATGAGTTTATTAGTCTTGGGTCTTAGGTCTTGGCTGAGAGATTTTCACAAAAAGCAGGCAAGCTGTTTTTAACCGGCGGGCCGTACGTATCGACCCAAGACCTAACAGCCAAAACCTACAAGGCAGCCAATGCCTGATCCAGGTCGGCAATTAGGTCCTCCACATCCTCCACACCCACACTCAATCGGATCAACGTGTCGGTCAATCCATTTTTCAACCGTTCCTCCTTTGGAATGCTGGCGTGAGTCATGGAGGCGGGGTGATTGATCAATGATTCTACTCCACCCAATGACTCCGCGAGGGAGAATAGTTCCACACTTTCCATTAATTTGATGGCTTGTTCGAGCCGGTCGTCTTTCAGTGTAAACGAGAGCATCCCGCCAAAATCCCGCATTTGCTTTTTCGCAATAGCATGATTAGGATGATCCTCGAAGCCGGGCCAGTATACGTTTGCAATCTTGAAATGATGGCGCAGATACTCTGCAATTTTCTTTCCATTAAAGCAATGCCGCTCCATCCTTAAGTGCAATGTCTTGATTCCACGAAGGACCAGAAAAGAATCCTGGGGACCAGGCACTGCACCGCATGAATTAGTGATAAAGGCGAGTTCCTGATACAACTTCTCATCATTAACGACAAGCGCTCCCATGACCACATCGCTATGTCCGCCCAAATATTTTGTGACTGAGTGCATGACAATATCCGCTCCAAGATCAAGCGGATTTTGCAGGTACGGTGAAGCGAACGTGTTGTCCACAGCAACAATTACCTTATTTTTTTTAGCAATCATTGTGCATGCCTGTATGTCAATGATGCGCATGAGCGGATTGGAAGGAGTCTCCAGCCACATCAGCTTCGTGTTCTTATTAAGGTAAGGGTGAATGTTTTCTGAATTGGTTAAATCAATGAAATGGAATTTGATTCCAAATTTCTCGAACACCTTCTTGAACATGCGGTACGAGCCACCGTACAGGTCGTTGCTCGTGATAACTTCATCGCCAGGACTCAATAGCTTGATCACCGCATCCGTGGCACCCATTCCGGAAGAGAAACAAAGTCCAAATTTACCGTTCTCCAATGCAGCAATGCTTTTCTGTAAGGCATTCCGGGTGGGGTTCGCGCCTCGTGCGTAGGCATAACCCTTGTGTTTGGATGGAGACTCCTGCACATAGGTGGAGGTCTGATAAATCGGGGTCATGATGGCGCCCGTGGAGGGATCAGGTTCTACCCCGGCATGGATGGCTTTTGTTCCAAATTTCATATAGGTTTTTTAATAAATAAACCGCAATTATAAGCATTCCGTCATGACATCAAACTTGTGAAAGACGGTTCTTATTTTCATTGTTAATTATTGTTAACAGATAGTTAAAAAAGACAACCTTCAATCACCGTCACCGTTTTCTTTCTCAAATCCATTATGACGACAGACCAGCGGGCAAACCGAAAATTTTTGATCTGGTTTTTGATTGCCCTGTTAATTGGACTACTTCCGCTGTTTATCGCATAGTCTGCCGGGATGCAGGAATCAGTCAACTGACAGAAAACTAAATAACCCGGTTCGTATCGAACTTCTCCAGATAGTCCGCCACGCGTCTCACAAAACTACCTCCCAGCGCGCCGTCTACTACGCGATGGTCATACGAATGGGAAAGGAACATTTTGTGCCGTATGGCGATTGCATCTCCGGCAGGGGTCTCAACTACAGCCGGTTTTTTTTGAATGGCACCGATGGCCAATATCCCTACTTGCGGTTGCATGATGATAGGGGTGCCCATCACGTTGCCAAACGTTCCTACATTTGAAATGGTATAGGTTCCGCCAGCGAGGTCATCGGGCTTAAGTTTATTTTCGCGTGCACGTTTGACAAGATCATTCACTGCTTTGGCCAATCCGCTGAGGTTATATTGATCAGCATTCCGGATCACCGGTACAATCAGGTTACCCGTTGGCAGTGCCACGGCCATACCGATGTTGATTTCTTTCTTCCGGATGATGCGATCACCATCCACCTGCACATTGATCATGGGGTAATCCTTGATCGCCATGACTACGGCTTCCATAAAAATGGGAGTATAGGTGAGGGCATCTCCTTCGCGTTTCTGGAATTCATTTTTCACTTTGCTTCTCCAGGCAACAATGTTGGTAACATCGGCTTCAACAAATGACGTCACATGAGGAGCGATGCGCTTGGAGTCGACCATGCGTTCAGCGATCATTTTGCGCATGCGGTCCATCTGGATGATCTCATCCCCTGCGTTGATGGATGCCGGAACAAGCGGAGCGGAGGAAATTGTGCTTCTGTAGGGTGCTTGTCCTGGCTTACGCTGCTGTACGTAGGAGAGGATATCGCTCTTTGTCACCCTCCCTGCGGCGCCGCTGCCCGCGATGGTTTCAAGTTCGGCCACTGGAATTTTTTCCTCTTTCGCGATATTCTTAACCAGTGGCGAATAAAAGCGTGAAGAAGTTTTGAAGTCAGTAACGGGTGCATGACCTATGCCGTTCGTCCCAGGTTGTTGAGCCGTGACAGGAATGGGTTTGGGTGGGGCTTTCGCTTTCTCTTTGCGAGGATCACTCTCGGTTACTGCTGTAATGTTCGGAGCAGGTGTTGAAGTCCCTGCTGCAACTTCCGTTGTCAGGACCGCGATGACGGTTCCTACTTTTACGACCTCACCTTCTTTTGCAAGAATTTCTGTGAGCACACCGGCATGAGTGGAGGGTACTTCGGTATCCACTTTGTCGGTGGCAACTTCGAGTATGGACTCATCTTGTTCGATTTTGTCACCGGATTTTTTGAGCCATTTTAAAATTGTGGCCTCCATGATGCTTTCGCCCATCTTGGGCATGATCAATTCTATCCGTGCCATGTATTCAATCGTTTGAAGACGCTAAGGTAAGGAGAAATTCAGAAGCTCGGAGTTTCCTTTCCCGCAGATATCGCAGATTTTAATTCGCCAAGACTCGGCGAGTATTATGGAGCTGGGTCAGGGAAAGACTTAGGAATTTTCCATAGCAAATAAAGCCTCTGGATTGGACAGTGGCCCCAAAGGTTATTGCCATGACTGGGCATTCGACAGAATATTTGTCGGTGATGACCGTTATGGGCTTGCAAGTTTGTAGATATTTTACTTATTTACTTGACAAAACATAAGGATATGGCAAAAGAATACCTGGGAGAGTTTGAGGAATTGATTTTGACGCTGGTGGCGGCGTTGCAGGCGGAAGCCTACGGTGCGGCTATTGCGGAGGAGATTGAGACTAAATTGAAAAGAGATGTGAATCTCAGCGCGGTGCACGTGACGCTGTACCGACTGGAGGACAAAGGATACGTCAAGTCGGCCATGGGAGGCGGGACGAGGGAGCGGGGTGGGCGGAGAAAGAGGATTTTCACGATCACAAGTGCGGGGATGGCGATGTTGCGGGCGATGAAGGAGACGCGGATAGACTTGTGGAGGATGGTGCCGCAGTTGAAAATGTCTTAACGATGATTGAATGATTTAATGACGGTCTATGATTGACCAGAAAGTCCATCAGATAATCAAATGAATCACCGTTTAGAAATCGAATCTAAAAATTCCTTTGGTGTGATGATCGGAATATTTTCAAATGGATGGAGGACCAGCAGGTCGG
>JANYKP010000251.1 GCA_025358195.1 Cyclobacteriaceae bacterium | reverse complement strand
TTTTATTAATTATTTCCATAGTGTGCCGGATTATTTTGTGGAGGCCATTAGCTGCGAGGCTGTCTTGATCGCCTTACGGATACGCGGATAGGTACCGCAACGGCAAATGTGACCTTGCATGGCAGCGTCAATGTCTTTGTCTGTTGGATTTGCATTTCGCTTCAGCAAGGCAGAGGCGGCCATGATCTGACCGCTTTGACAGTAACCGCATTGCGGGACCTGCTCCTGAATCCAGGCAAGTTGAACGGGATGAGAATTGTCGGCTGATAATCCTTCGATGGTGGTAATGTTCTTGTTTACTGCCGCTGAAACAGGCAATGAGCAAGAGCGTACGGGGGTTCCCTCTAGGTGAACGGTGCACGCTCCGCATTGAGCGATGCCGCAACCGTATTTGGTGCCAGTGAGTCCCACGATATCGCGGATGGCCCAGAGCAGTGGCATCTTAGGATCAGCGTCGACCGTGTAATTTTTGCTGTTAATTTTCAAGGTTAATGAAGCCATAGTGGTAGTTGGAAATGACCTATAAAAATAACAAATCAGAGGTCAAATAGCTTGTTAATGAAAGGTTAACAGACGAATGAGGTGATGTGTCACGGAAAGACGTACCTGGACGGTAAGTAAATAGGTGCGGATGGGTTAAATTTGGTGTTAGGAAGGATTTTTTCCCGTCGAACGTTTTTCTGAATTTCTTGCCTGCCGACATCGGCAGGACCTGGAAGGATTGCGAAAAAGCGATCAAGGTGTTTTTAGCAGTCTTTTTACAACATGACTAAAATCCCGAAATTTGATTTTGTGTCAGGGAAGTGAGTATTCGAGAGGAGTGATTTTGATGAATTTAAAGCATTCCTTTTGCTTCATAAAGAGGGAAAATTTTCTGATCAATCACCGACCGTAAAATTCCAACATGCATTATATCATCTATACCACCATATTCCTTTTTGTTTCCTTTTGCAGCCTGGGGCAAGAATGGAAAAGTGATTACCTGCAGGCCGTCGCAGCCTATAACAACAATGAATTGAAGGAGGCCGCCGCATTGGCAGAAAGTGCTTTGGCGAAATACATCCAGTCAAGTGGAGCAACCAGTGCCAACTACGCTGCCATACTTCGACTTCTTTCTTCCATCTGTTACTCACAAGAAAGATTTTCCGACGGTCTTGGTTACGCACAAAAGGAATTGGCCATCCTTGAATATAAAAAGGACACCACCTATGCCACAGCCTTATCAAATCAAGCCCAGTTCTATCGCCAGTTGTCAAACTATCACCAGGCGATTGAATCACTTTTGCTCAGTCAGCAGATTTTCTCCCAGTACTATAAGAATCATGAATTGCCACTCATCAGTGGCAAAATTAATCTCGCCATTAACTACTATTTGAGTAATGACATACAAAAGTCGTTTGAATACTTTTCATCATCACTCTCAGAAATCGAAAATGCAGCGTTGGAGCCGGAGGATAAATTGGAAGCCTTTTATTATTACGCACTCCTGAATGCAGACGCAGGAAGAACGGAGGTAGCGCTAACCAGCTTCCTGAAAACCAAGCAGCTTTATGAAACTGCCAATCTTCAAAATACCACAAACTATGCCATGGTATTATTGGGTTTAGGTCAGTGCTACCACCAGGCTAGTTTATATGCCAAAGCAGAGCAGTCTTACCTCGCCTCTCAAACGCTCTATGAAAGTCTCGCGGGCAAGGAAGGAGACGACTATTTTAAGATTGTGAGTGCCCGAGCAGCCAACCTCCAGAAAGAAGGTAAGCAAGCTGAGGCTGAGGCCCTGTTAACATCGATCAAAGGTCACCCTGGCAGTACATCGGCCTACGCTTTATCAATTAATAACAGCGCCACATATTACCAAGCCAAGGGGGACTACGAAAAAGCCGAAAAGCTCTATCAAGAGGCTTTGTCTTACTTGCATCAGGAAGATAGAGAATCACTATCAGCTTACGCACACATCCTCCAAAACCTGGGGATGATGTACTCCGACAAAGGCAACCAGGAGCTTTCGCTCGCTCGCCTGTCAGAAGCGCAGCCGATCATTGAAAAAATGTATGGCATCAATCATAAGGAGTATATCATCGTTTTAAATAAGTTGGGAATTGCCCTAACCAAATCAGGCAGAACGGCAGAGGCAAAAGCCGTTTACCAACAAATTATCCAGATCCATTCAACACTATCGGTAAAACCAACCAACGAGATGATTTCAGCATATCTCGGCTTGGCAGAGCTAAAAAGAAGAAACGGCGAATATGGTTCTGCCGATTCAATCTATCACGCGTTGATAGCGGCCTATTACCCTGACAAGAAACACGCCGATGGCAATTATCTGCTAACGCTGAATAATTTAGCGGCGCTGAAACAAACACAAGGACAGTTGGCCGCCGCCAGGGAAGTCATGAAAACCGGACTTGCGGCCACAAAGGCAATCAACGGGCAGTCCAGTCTGGCCTATGGAGAGGCCCTGGAAAATTTAGCGTTGTTGAGAATGAGATTGGGAGATCTTTCGCCGGTAAAGGCAGAACTTGATTCGTGCCTGATGATTTACAAAAGCGTTGCTGGCGTAAGTTCTGCTCAGTATGCAGATGGTATGTTAAGCATGGGGAGGTATTTTCAAATCACGGGTGATTATACCAAGGCCGAACCGTACCTGAAAGGTGCTCGGGATATTTTAAAGACAACCAATGGCCCGCAAAGTGCATCGTACGCTTCTTCACTCAACAGCCTGGCTTTGTTGTATCAAACATTAGGAAACTACCGTGATGCTGGTCAGTTGCTGCAGGAGGCAAAATCTATTTTTGAAAAACTGTACGGCAAATCTAACGCAGAATACTCCACGACAACACAAAACCTGGCAGCACTTTATCAACTGCAAGGACAGTTGGACGTCGCAGAGCCTTTGTTTAAAGAAGCTCTTGAAATTGATCGCAAAGTGCTCGGCGAAAATCATCCGCAATATGCCATCTCTCTTCAAAACCTTGCGACGCTCTATCAAAAACTTGGCCGCAGCCGGGAGGCCGAAGAGACGTTGAACCGGGCGCTGACTTTAACGAAGGTCACATTGGGTCAGGAACATCCTTCGTACGCAACCACGCTCAGCAACCTGGCCGCCTTCTATCAGGATAAGGGAGATTTTGTACGGGCTGAGGCAACGTGGCGGGAAAGCGTTGATTTAAGGAAAAAAATCTTAGGTGAAAATCATCCGGACTACACCCGTTCATTGTTTGGGTTGGCAGGTGTTTATCATGCGTTGCATCAATGGGAAAAAGCAAAACAATATTATGAGCCGGTGGTATCCGACTACCAGAAGCAGGTGAGAAATTTTTTCCCCTCACTAAGTGAAAAGGAAAAGGGTGCATTCTACGCAAAGATCAAACCGGTGTTTGATGCCTACCAGGATTTTTGTGTACAATATTTATTTGCCAATCCGACCAGCCGGGCGGAGATGGCAATCAAATTGTATGATCTCCAACTTTCTACCAAAGCAATTTTGTTGAACTCAAGCAACAAGGTGCGCTCACGAATTTTAACCAGCGGGGATGTCCAGTTGCAAGGGATGTTCAGCGAATGGCTGTCATTGAAAGAACAAATGGTGCGCTACTACAATTACACAAAAGAAGAACGGGAAAAATTATCAATGGATTTGACAGTCCTGGAAGGCCGCGCGAACGACCTTGAAAAATTACTTTCTCAAAAATCCGACGGATTCAAATCACAATTTGAAAAGGAAGAAATCCGATGGAAAGGGGTGCAGAAGAGTCTGCGCGAAGGGGAGGCCGGCATTGAGATTGTTCGGATCAAGAAAAAGTACACACAGGATTCCGTGTATTACATTGGATTAGTGCTCCGGGCTGCAAGCGAAGGCCCCGAATTAATGGTCTGGCCCAAAGGAAGTCAGTTGGAGTCTCGCCTGTATAAATTCCACCGTAACACAATAAAATATCACTTACGTGACACCAGCTCTTACAGGCACTTCTGGCAGCCACTGAACCAAAAACTGACTGGCGTCAACACTATTTATCTAAGTTGTGACGGGGTGTTCAACAAAGTCAATTTCAACTCGCTTTACAACGCGTCTTCCAAACGATGGGTGATTGATGATTTTACCATCCGCTTGGTGAGCAACACCCGTGAACTGGCCGAGGAGAGAAGGGTCGCCTCGTATACGAAGAGTGCCTCGATTTTTGGCTTTGCTGATTTTAATTTGGGCGTGCCCAACGTCCAGGAAATTGACCCAAAAAGAAGCATGGCGCGCGTATACGGTTTTGAAGGAGGGCAGATACCCGTATTGCCCGCCACCGAAAAGGAAGTGGATGGAGTACAGAAAATTCTTGTAGCCAATCAATGGTCCTCTCAGATTTTTAAAAAGCAGGAGGCTACCGAAGAAAACATGAAGAAAGTAATCGGGGCGGAAGTAATTCATATCGCCACCCACGGATTTTTTCTAAGTGATGTGGAAATCAATGAAAATGAAACCAGTGAATTGCTGAGCAATCCTCTTTTCCGTTCCGGAGTACTTTTGGCGGGAGCGGGTGTTGAAAAGAGTAGTCGGCAGAGTCAGGAAGACGGTGTACTCACAGCATACGAAGCCATGAATTTGAATCTTGACAAGACCGACCTGGTCGTGCTTTCGGCGTGTGAGACAGGCTTGGGCGAAATACGAAACGGAGAAGGTGTTTACGGTTTGCAAAGGTCTTTTTTGGTAGCGGGAGCAAATTCCGTACTCATGAGTTTGTGGCAGGTAGATGATGTAGCCACCCAGGAATTGATGAATTTGTTTTATTCCTATTGGCTGGAAGGACTGGAACGAAACAACGCTTTTAGAAAAGCCCAGCTGGCCATGCGAGAAAAATACGACGCTCCTTATTTTTGGGGTGCGTTTGTCTTAATTGGGTTATAAGGATTCTTAAAAAAGCTATGCGGTATCTTTTATTGTTTGTTTTATTTTCTATCCGGGGTGCATTGATGGCCCAGGTCCAGCCATCGATCACACCAGCGCCATTTGATTCGATGGCCTATTACAACAACACAAAAAAACCAGCCATCAGTGAACCCGTTGTGACCGAATATGCTCCGACCATTCAGGCG
>JANYKP010000246.1 GCA_025358195.1 Cyclobacteriaceae bacterium | reverse complement strand
GATGTATGCGTTTTGGAAATACTTAGCGCAGTAGACGAGTTTCTTTGAATCGATGGCAATGAATTAAATGATCATTCACAAGTCCGCAAGCCTGCATGTGAGCATAGATCACCGTGCTGCCAACAAATTTAAATCCTCGTTTAATCAAGTCTTTACTGAGTGCATCTGATTCACGTGTGATAGCCGGTATGTTTTTTAATGTCTTTCGTTTGTTAATAATCGGCCGACCCCTGACAAAACCCCATATATAATTGTCAAAACTGCCAAACTCTTTTTGGACCTCCAGAAACCTTTTTGCATTGTTCACCGTCGCTTGCACCTTGAGCCGGTTGCGAACGATGCCGGGGTCTTTCAAAATTTTCTCAATCCTTGCCTGCGTGAACCGCGCTACTTTCTGTGGGTCAAACGCGGCAAAATTTTTGCGATAGCCTGCCCGCTAATTGAGGATCGTGGACCAACTCAGTCCTGCCTGAGCACCTTCCAATACCAGGAATTCAAAATGGACCCGGTCATCGTGAACAGGCACTCCCCATTCGTCATCATGGTAGCGGATGTACGCATCAAATTTCAAACACCACGGACAACGGAATTTTTCTTCTATCATGGGGATAATTTAAATTAAGTACCTTTAAATTAAAAGAAGCCGATGAAATTATATTGGCTGTTTGTATGCTGTTTCCTCATCGCGAGTCGTTCGGACGGACAATTTCGTTCTGCAACTAAATCTTTACGTCTGGATAATTTACCTTCTGAATCTGCTTACCTGAATAACAGGCCATCCATTGCTGGTTTACAACCGGACTCTCAGATAGACTATCGTTACTCAAGCCCCTGGTTGACGTTTTGGCCTGGCCCTTCCAATATCGCTGGCCAGGGGTATTGGCTTGGAAGCACAACTACCCAATCTTTTAACAAAGGAAAATTTGGGACGATTTACTATTATGACATGCTCGGAAATATGAGGTATGCACGCACCTTTATCGATATTGCAGGTAAAAATAAGCGAGGGTTAAAACTCCTTTTGCCCACGATCAATCAGCGAATGTTTATGCAGCACTGAGTTTTATTGATTGCCGGAACGTCCCATCATCAGAACCAGGTATCTAAGCAGTAGTTTTTCTACCTTTGAAAAAAAAATAAACACGATGAAAAAAATATTCGCGCTCCTTTTGATGGCCACTACCATTTTACCATTGGCAGCTCAAAAAACCGATTATGATAAAAAATTGAAAGATATGGGAATTGAATTATTCCTGCCCCAAAAACCCATCGCTAATTATGTCAAGGCTGTGCGGACCGGCAACCTTATTTATCTGTCAGGTCACGGACCCACCAAAGCTGATGGAACCAATATTACCGGTAAGCTCGGCAAGGATATGACACTCGAGCAAGGATACGAGGCTGCAAAACAAACAGGGATCGCCTTGCTTTCAACACTCAAGGGGGAAATCGGAGATCTCAACAAAGTAAAACGCATTGTAAAAGTGCTGGGTATGGTAAACTGCACCGCTGACTTTACCGATCAACCCAAAGTCATAAACGGCTTCTCGGATCTGATGGTCGGACTCTTTGGTGAAAAGGGAAAGCACGCCCGATCTGCAGTAGGAATGATTTCCCTTCCGAATAACATCGCTGTTGAAGTAGAGATGATTGTAGAAGTGGAAAACTGATCGCCCGATTTCCTCTGGAGTCCTTATTTTTTTACTAGCGAAGCATATTTTGTACTACACCCGACTTCAAGTCATCTGTCATCCCGACTTTGCTGAAATCCTTATGGCTGAAGTTGCGGAGGCCGGCTTCGATACGTTTCTCGAAACGGAGCAAGGCTTTGAAGCATACACCGAAGAGAAAAAAGCAGACGCACGTCAATTGGAACTGATAAAGGAAAAATATCAGCACGTGCAACCGTTGATTTTCTTCGAAGATAAAATACATAAACAGAATTGGAACGAAGAGTGGGAAAAAAACGTAGATCCCGTAATTGTTGAAGACGAATGTCTTATCCGCGCAGAGTTTCACAAAATCGAGAAAAAGTATCCATACGAAATCATCATTACACCTAAAATGTCGTTTGGCACGGGGCACCATCAAACGACGTACCTCATGGTCAAAAATCAATTAAAGATCGATCATCACAATAGGCAAGTTATGGATGTGGGATGTGGCACGGCTATCTTATCAGTGATGGCATCGAAGCGTGGTGCCAGGAAGATTGAGTCGTTCGATATAGACGAGTGGAGTATCGAAAATGGAAGAGAGAATGCTGAAATAAACCGGTGCAACAACATCACCATCCGCAAGGGAACCATCCTTAGCTTTTCCTGGCTTGAAAAGTTCGACATTATCCTGGCGAACATTAACAAAAATGTGTTACTGGAGGAGATGGAAATCTATTCAAAAAACCTGGTGACAGGGGGACTGCTGCTCCTGAGCGGATTTTATAAACAGGATCAGCAGGACCTTGTGGTTGAGGGAGAAAGACATGGTTTGGCCAAACAGAGTCAGGATGAGCGCGATAGTTGGGCCTCCCTTATCCTGAAAAAAACAGCTTAAATTGATGCCTGGACGCAAATGATTTCGACCCGGTTTCCGTTATGATACCAATCCCAAGCGGGGTTAATCCAAATTAATTTGCGAATTTCAGGGTTTGACTGCGTGAAAAAAGCTTTAGCATACTTCTTTTTTGGAATTGTCTCCAATTCCCTTCTACAGGCGCAGACCAAGGAGGTCTATAAACTACCGTTTCAGGACAGTGTTCGTGCAGCTTTGGAGACCAATTCGAATGTGGAGGTTTCCATGGTGGGTGGGGTTTTTGCGACTGCCTGGCAGAAAATCAGCCTTGATCAGCAGGAACTGATTATGAAGCAGGCACGGTTCCTAAAGAAAAAAAAATACAGACTTTTTCCGTTGATCACTGACTATTATGGTTCGATCGCATTTGCGGTGGAAAAGGAAAATGTAGATAACGAGAAACTAAGCGCTTTCCTGAAAGTCGCGGGCAAGGTAATCGAAAATGAAGATGGAGCCAGGTTGACGGCCTTCTTCCACTACTGTCGCGATTTTTTTGAATATCACGCCTTGCATTATGAAAAACAATACCGCCTTCATGCAGAAGCCGACAATTACTCCATCACTTACATAGAAGACGCTAACCAGGGAAGCCCTGACTCCACAGCCACAAAAGATATTGTCATTGACCCGAACATCAGTCAGGACACTACCGTGGCAAAGAACGATACAACGCAGGCGAGCATGCCTAACTGGAGACAGCCTACGCCACAACCGGTATTGTCGGGGCCGGTATTAAAATTTGAACGTGTCACCTTTACGATCACTACTCCGTATGATTCAGCCTTTCTAAAAAATACGAAAGGTATTCTCTCCTTGCGCGATGGAACCTTTGTCGGAGCCCGAGGAACATTTGGTTGGGATCCTGCCGGCCTAAGTGAAGACTCTGTCTATTTCGAATTTGCTGAATACAACTTCAACGTTGACAAACCGGTCGTAAAAGCAGAACAGGGAAAACTTCGTTACATCGGTAAAGTAGCAAACAAAGTGGACGGCCAATTTGAATTTAACAGTGTCCGTCATAAGAACAAAGCATCTTCCACCTATCCACGCTTCATTTCATTTCAAAGTAACATACCCGTGCTGGGTCTCAGCAATGAGAGGATGAAATATACGGGAGGGTTTTCGCTGAATGGTAAAAAAATGTACAGCGCATCGGTCAGTGGTGACTACTCGCGACTGGAAGTGGTTGGTGACGCGGATCGGAAATTCACGGCACGGTCCCGAATGTTTGAATTTCAGGACTCGTTGGTCACGGCCAAACGGGCAATTGTGCAGCTATACCAGGGAAATGATTCTATCTTTCACCCCTCCGTACAATTTCGCTATGATTACGGCAAGCAGCGACTCTCTTTAATGCGTGAAAAGGGGCAACTGCATGACGCGCCATTCACCTCCTCATTTTTTAACATGGATTTCAGTGCGGATCTTATCCGTTGGTCACTGAAGTCAGACAGTCTTAACATTACGGTTATGGGAGGGGGGAGCCAGGCACCGATGATCATTGAGTCGGTTGACTTCTTTGATCAAGATGATTACGTCATTCTGGAGGGACAAGGATTTAGTTTTCATCCGCTGGCACTGGTAGTCGGTTATGCGGAAAAAAAGGATCTCCGTGAGTTCAGCGTTTATGATCTGGCGCAGCACACAAGAAAAAGACCGGAAGAAGTGATCATGGCCATGAATTTTCTTTCTCAAAAGGGCATGATCAATTTTAATTCCTCGACTGGGCAGGTGCAAGTGAAGGAGAAGGCAATGCATTTTTACGATGCAAATAGAGGAGTTGCCGACTATGATAATTTAAAAATTCATTCCATCACCGATGGCGTGGCCAATGCAAC
>JANYKP010000121.1 GCA_025358195.1 Cyclobacteriaceae bacterium | reverse complement strand
TAATGTTGACGTGTTGAGGAAGTATCTTTGGGGAAAACTGACCTGAATTGTCAAAAATGGCCTTTTGGCATGAAAATCGACACACGGGAAGCAGTTTATATTAAAATTTAAACTCTAAATCCATATGGCTAAAATCAATTTCAAACCCAATGAAGACCGCGTGTTGGTAGAACCTGCAGCGGCAGAAGAAAAGACGGCCTCCGGCATCATCATCCCGGACACGGCTAAGGAAAAACCACAAAAAGGAAAAGTGATAGCCGTAGGCGAAGGTGTAAAAGACAAGCCGGTCACGGTGAAAGTAGGCGAACATATTCTTTATGGAAAATACGCTGGCACCGAGATCACCATCGATGGCAAGGACTATCTCATTATGCGCAATTCCGATATTTTCGGAACGATCTAATTAACCCAATTAACTATCAAACATTATTATGGCAAAAGAAATTACATTCGATACATCCGCCCGCGACCGAATCAAGAAAGGCGTAGATAAATTGGCCAACGCAGTGAAAGTTACACTGGGTCCAAAAGGCCGTAACGTTATCATTGACAAAAAATTTGGCTCACCCGCCGTCACCAAGGACGGTGTTACCGTGGCTAAAGAAATTGAATTAAAAGACCCTATCGAGAATATGGGTGCACAGCTCGTTAAGGAAGTTGCTTCCAAGACAGCCGATGCTGCCGGTGATGGTACGACGACTGCTACCGTGTTGGCACAATCAATTTATGCTCACGGAATTAAGAATGTGGCCGCAGGTGCAAATCCGATGGATCTTAAACGCGGCATTGACAAGGCTGTAGAAGCTGTTGTTGAAAGCCTCCGCAAACAATCAAAGGATATCAAAGGATCAAAAGAGATCACGCAGGTAGCCACGATTTCATCCAACAACGACCACGAAATCGGTAAAATGATCGCCACTGCCATGGAGAAAGTAGGTAAAGACGGTGTGATCACGGTAGAAGAAGCAAAAGGAACAGAGACCGAAGTGAAGACCGTAGAGGGCATGCAGTTTGACCGCGGATACCTCTCCCCTTACTTTGTTACCAATACGGAAAAAATGGAAGCTGACCTTGAAAGTCCTTACATTCTTATCTATGACAAGAAGATCTCTTCCATGAAGGAACTTCTTCCGATCCTTGAAACAACGGCACAGACTGGCAAACCACTTTTGATTATCGCTGAAGAAGTAGAAGGTGAAGCCCTTGCTACCCTGGTGGTAAACAAGATTCGTGGTGCCCTACGTGTCGCAGCTGTTAAGGCTCCCGGTTTCGGCGATAGAAGAAAAGCCATGCTGGAAGATATCGCGGTACTAACAGGAGGTAAGGTTATCTCCGAAGAGACGGGTATGAAACTGGAGGATGCCAAATTAGATTCGCTCGGCCGCGCCGAAAAAATCAACATTGACAAGGACAATACGACCATCGTGAATGGTGCCGGTAAAAAGGCTGAAATCAACGGTCGTATCAACCAAATTAAAGCTCAAATCGAATCAACTACGTCTGACTACGATCGTGAAAAACTGCAAGAGCGTCTTGCCAAGCTTTCCGGTGGCGTTGCCATTCTTTACATTGGTGCCGTTACCGAAGTAGAAATGAAAGAGAAAAAAGATCGCGTTGACGATGCGTTGCATGCAACCCGCGCAGCCGTTCAGGAAGGTATCATTCCTGGTGGTGGTGTGGCATACATTCGAGCCATTGAAGCGCTGAAGACTTTGGTTGGAGATAACGAAGACCAGGCAACCGGTGTGAATATCATCCGGTTGGCCCTTGAATCACCGCTGAGGACCATTGCAGAAAATGCCGGACAGGAAGGCTCTGTAGTAGTTAACAAAGTTCGTGATGGAAAGAAAGACTTCGGTTACAATGCCAGCGATAACAAGTACGAAGACTTCTTCGCCGCTGGTATCATTGACCCTACCAAAGTAGCGCGTCTTGCTCTTGAAAACGCAGCGTCTATTGCTGGCTTATTGCTCACAACGGAAGCGGTTGTTTCTGAAATACCGGAAGAGAAAGAAGCTCCTCAGATGCCCGGCGGCGGAGGAATGGGTGGAATGATGTAATGTCAAACCAAAAGTAGAGAATTGAGAAGTTGAGAAGAGAGAATTGGAATAATCAAAGGCCCTGGCGAAAGTTGGGGCCTTTGTTTTTAATCGTAGTCAAGACCATTTTACAGATTGATGAATCCTGAATATTGAATTCAGAATGTCGAATATCGAAGTTGGTCTAAAAACTGTTAGAGTTTCTAACCAGCATTCAAAAATTCTGAATCCTAATAAGACTTCTGCGTTCAATATTCGACATTCATCATTCAACATTTTACACTCAAATTACTACCTTGGTAGATCAATGGTTAAGTGATGGTAAATGCCCTAGAACAGATTGAAGGTTTCACCTTGTTTCTCCTGCTTCACATGGGTCGCGTGGATGGCTCTCTTCACCCGAACGAACGGGATACGATCCTTGAAAAAATGACGGAATTATTTCCTAGAAATTCTTCTTATGAGCAACCACTGACAGCGATGGAACTGCAATACGGTCAATTGAAATATGGTGTGAGCGACACCATTCTGAAAGAAGGATTTCAAAAATTTTCTCACATCGATCCCGCCAAACGAAAAGAAATCTACCGTGCTCTCTTTGACATTATCAATGCAAACGGACGCGTCAACGAAGAGGAAACTCAAACGCTTCAGATTTTAAAGTCCTGGCTCCTTTCTTAATTCAGTCTTTCCTTGCACTTCGATATAGTAGCAGCAACATACCAAAGAAGAAGAGTGTTCCCATTATGAAGTAACCACCCTCACTCAGGGCATTTATTAGTCCAGGTTCCGAATTGACGGTGGTCATTCCTTTCGAAAAGAAAACATTTAGTACGGCTACGATTACACCGGTGATCGCACCGCCGGCCACCAGCCCTGTGGCAAATAGATTACCGTGACTTAACTCCCCATCCGCTAACGTATTTCTGTCTTTTCCTCTCCAATCGATAAAGCCCTTCACGGCGCCTCCTATGAAAATGGGCAGTGTTGTGGACAATGGCAAGTAAAGACCAATTGCAAATGCGAGCGCTTTAATATTGCATAATTCAAGCGTCACTGCAATAAAAATTCCTACCATAATATATTGCCAATCGAGGTTGAATGATAGGATACCACGGGTGAGTGTAGCCATCAACGTTGCCTGGGGAGCAGGGAATTTTTCGGTGCCAATGCCATGATGTATTCCTTGCTTCAACATTTCCTCTGTGGGCGAGTCAAGGACCTGGACAATCAATCCAATAGCAACCGAAGAGACAATTGCGCCAATAAAAAGCGCCAATTGTTGATACTTGGGTGTGGCCCCAATGAGGAATCCCGTCTTCAGATCTTGTGAAGTGCCACCGGCATTGGCTGCTGCGATACAAATCATTCCGCCCACTACCAGGGCCAACGGTTCGTAAAATTTTCCCGACCAACCAATCGAAGTAAAGATCAAACACGTGCCCATCAATGTCGCAATGGTCATCCCCGATATAGGGCTGTTGCTTGTCCCTACCAGGCCTACAATCCGACTGGATACAGTGACAAAGAAGAACCCGAAGATGATCATCAGTACTCCCAGAAAAAGTTTTTGAAGAATGCTGTCACCTGGAATGAATTGAGAAGGTAAAAGCACGATAATCAATACCAAAGCAAGGCTTCCGATGATGACTACACGGAAAGACAAATCCCGTTCTGTACGAAGGATGCTCGCTTCACCTTTATCTTTTAAGGATACCAGGCTGTCGCGAAACGAACTGACAATTGTTGGAAGTGTTTTCATGAGTGTTATAAAACCACCTGCTGCAACGGCGCCTGCCCCTATCTGGCGGATGTACGCGAAATAAATCGCCAATGCCGGATTGGCAAACGTTTTGGTAACAGGATCCCAGCCGCCCTTTCCACCAGCCGTGGACAGATCAACGAGGTATCCCACTTTTGTCAACTGCGTGGCTATCAGTTCCGGGTTTACTAATGTTGACAGTAAAGGAATCATAGCCCACCAGGCCAGCACCGACCCTGCCACGAGAACTCCGGATATTTTTGGACCGATGATGTATCCTACACCAAGATATTCAGGAGTGATCTCACCATTTATGGTGGCCGAAGGCCAAAACTTGTTTGCCTGGTTTGTGATGAACGTTGGTGTTTCTGCTATGACATGGAAAACCTTTTGAAGCATGGCATAGAGAAAGGCCACCCCCATCCCGGCAAAGGCCGTTTGAGCAAGTACCCCACCCTTCTCACCGGCCTGAAGAACCGATGCACAGGCAGTACCCTCCGGATAAGGAAGGTTTTCATGTTCCTTGACGATCAACGATCGTCGCAACGGGATCATCATCATCGTGCCCAGCATACCGCCCAGGCCTGCCAGTACCAAAATCGTTATGTAATTGAAGTAAGGTGCCCCAACACTAATACCGTCGTCTCCAACGGACAAGAACATAAATCCTGGCAAGGTAAAAGCCACGCCAGCAGCGATCGACTCACCAGCTGAGCCCGTTGTTTGAATAATATTATTTTCAAGAATAGTCGTTTTGAATAGTTTTCTGCCAAGGGTGATGGCAATGACAGCAATTGGTATGGAGGCGGTAACGGTAAGGCCGGCACGCAGCGCCAGGTACACTGTTGAACATCCAAAGACAATGCCGAAGAAAGATCCCAGCAGGATAGCCTTCAAAGTGAACTCGGCGATGTTTTGTTCGGGTGCGATGTAGGGTTTGAATTTTTCCATGTAGTGTATTTTCTTAAGCTACTTTCTTAATAAAAAACTGATTGTATAAAATCATAAGCATTGTTGATACCATCCCGATGGAAGCCACTATATACCACATCGTAGCGGGATCCCGTTGAAGATAGGATAGTCGAAGCCAATCGGCAACTGCTCCCGCTGCGAACGAACCAATTGCCACGGGTAAGAAAGCAAATCCCATGTACGTTCCTACCTGCTCCTTTGGCGCCAGCGTACTAACATATTCATAAAATCGTGGGGCTTGTGTTGCTTCGCCCAGCGCAAATAAAC